>CAYRYZ010000019.1:0-27667 GCA_964428745.1 uncultured bacterium
TATTCATGGGTTTATGTATATTTGTAATAGTCCAAGGTGTAAAAGGCGGAATAGAGAAGTGGTCTAAAATAATGATGCCTATAATTATTGTTTTGTTGGCTGTTTTAGCTATTAGGGGTATGACTTTAGAAGGAGGAATGGAGGGACTTTCTTTTTTATTTAATCCTCGATTTGAAGATTTAACTGCTTCGGCTATTGTACTTGCATTGGGTCATTCATTTTTTACCGTTAGTCTGGGAATGGGTACAATGATAACTTATGGAAGTTACCTCAATAGGGAACAGAACTTAATGACATCAGCCCTTTGGGTTATTCTCTTGGATACTGCCATTGCCATGTTAGCAGGTGTAGCAATATTTACAACAGTATTTGCTTTGGGAGCCAACCCGGCTGAAGGTCCTGGGTTAATTTTTGTTATTTTACCGTCTATATTCCCACAATTAGCTGGTGGTACTATTTGGGCTACCCTTTTCTTTATACTGCTCTTTATGGCTGCATTAACCTCTGCTATATCTATTCTAGAAGTTGTTACAGCATATTTTATAGACCAAAAAGGATGGTCTCGGAAAAAAGCGACAATACAATTTGGTTCTATCATTACTATTGTAGGTGTTTTTTGTTCTTTCTCATTAGGAGGAGGTGTTAATCTTACAGGATTTCTTGGAATGTCTTTCTTTGATGTAATGGATTATTTGTCATCAAAATATATGCTCCCAATAGGCGGTATGCTTACGGCTATATTTATTCTGCATAAATGGGGTTTAAAAGAATATATGAATGAGCTAAGAGAAGGAATGAATAATATGTCGGTTCCAGATAAATTGGTTAAGACATTCTTAATTATTGCTGCGGCAATAGTTGGATTTATCATTTTTAATGAAATCTATTTTACTATAGCTGGAAAGGCTTTGATCGGATAAGTCTTGCTGGCTGAAAAGTATTTTCCCATAGGCTCCTCTCGGTATGAATCATTAGCCAGTTTATTCAATAAATTAGATGGTTTTATATCTCTAAAGCCTGAACGTTGGTTTTGGGTATTGACGATGGTGCTTTCCGGTGCCAATGTAGCTGGCCATATTAAGAATCGATGGTTGTATTGGGATTGGTCTACATTGTCTTTTCTTCTAGTAATAATCTTAATTATTGCACTTTGGTGGGATAGATATACGAATAGATCTTCAATTTTTCCTGAAAAAGTTGATTCGCTGAAATCTGCGTTATATGTTTTTGCTAGCGGTACTTTATTTTTTCTTATGGGCACAATTCCTTATGGTTTTGATTTATTATTTTTTATGTATGGCTTATCCTATATCATTTTTTTCTTAGTAGGGTATATGGTTTGGAGTATAGAAATAGATGTGCAGGATAAATCTGTACCTTCAAAAAATGAAATAGCAGCGAAACTTGGGATCATCATAGTCTTAACACTATTAAGTTCTGTCATTGGTTATTTTAATGATGATCCAATGATCAGTACCATAGCTGCAGTTTATAGCCCATTCCCACTAGTCGCATTAATCTTTCCTTCTGCTATTCGTCATATACAACGATGTCAGATGTACGTTGTTTTTATTCCTGCTATGTTTTTGAGTGTTCGATTTCCTTGGTTATTAATTATACTATTATTACTGTTTTGGTTACTAAGATATTTTCATTATTTCAGACATGGAGAAGTAAAACCTTCCTTCAAAGTTGTCCTTCCTGACGTGATAGATAGCTAGATTCTTAGCTTATCGATGGATCGAATTGAATTACTTAGTTCTCTTAATTTAGATAAATTTATAGCACTTGATTTTGAAACGACGGGTCTTGATTTTGAATCCGATCGAATCATAGAAGTAGCCGCTATACTTTTTGTAGATGGTTTGCCTTCCAAGAGGTATAATACTTTAGTCAATCCAGGCATCCCAATACCAAAATTAATTGAGCAAATCACAGGTATAACAAATGAGATGGTAGTGAATTCTCCTAAGGAAAAAAATATCATAGATGATTTGTTTAAGTTTATTGGTAACTATCCACTTGTTGCTCATAATACACCTTTTGATTTATCCTTTTTAAAATCTATAGCATCTCGTCATAATCATGACTATGACGAGGGGAAATACTATGATACACTAACTTTGTCGCGAGCATTTCTTTTTTTTCAACCAGCACATAATCTAAGTGCTATTTCTGATTATTATGGTTTTTCTACCGATGGGGCTCATCGAGCAGAATATGATACTGAAAATTGTGGAAAAATTTTTGTTGAATTAATTGAGGAGGCAGCTAGCTATAAATTAGATCTCATCTCACAGATAATCTCATTATTACAACCTTTTAAATCTCATAATAAAGACCTTTTTATTGATTTAGGTAATCAATTAACAAAAGTTGGTGATCTAAAAAATGGATTGGTTAGATCAAATATAATTAAACCAATAAATAATAATTATTTTGATCATAAAGGAAATAGCGAGATCAAAAATTCGGATAGCAATGAAATATTTGGCCCCGGAGGAAAACTAAGTCGTTCCTTTGAAACATATGAGGATCGTCAAAATCAGGTGAAATATGCTCAATTTGTAGATGATATATTTTCATCTTCGGGCGGAATTGGCGTTGCTGAAGCAGGCACAGGATTGGGTAAGAGCATGGCATACTTGTATCCTGCTATAAAACTTAACAGCGTGAATAATGGTGATGGACCAGTTGTGATTTCTTGTTATACCAAACATTTGCAAGATCAATTATTTAATAAAGACTTACCTCGATTAGCCAATTCGCTTGACGCGCCTATACAAGCAGTAGTTATGAAAGGGCGCCAAAATTATATATGTAAATCTCGATTAGATTGGATTATTGCAAGTGCAGAAAAAATCTTAAATGACGACGAAGTAATGTATTTGATCCCTTTAATGGTATGGTTAGAGCATACACTAACTGGTGATATGGATGAATGTCCTGGCTTTACGAATGGATTTACTTTTCGCATTATGGCATTAATTCAAAGTGAACCAGGTTTTTGCACTTCATCTATTTGCGCCAGAAATGGAGGTTGTTTCTTTGGCCCATTACGTAAAATGGTAAATCATGCTAATTTGATAGTGATTAATCACGCTTTACTGATATCTGAATCCAAAACTCGGTTACTTAATGATGATAATCTCGGGTTTTTACCTGATTATCAAGCTCTAATTATTGACGAAGCACACAACATCACTCAAGCTGCTTATCATCAGTTGACTTCATCATTAGATCAAAATTCAATGTTATATTTGTTGGATCGCGTTGATCCTAAGCATAAACATTCCATTAGGTGGAGTAACCAATTAAAATCAATAGGTGGACTTCACCCACAAATTGAAGAACAAACAAAAGAATTATCACATGCAGTTTCAAGATGTCGAGATGCTCTAAAATCATTTTTTGATCAAATGGTGAGTAATTGTATCCATCAGTTTAATTCTGATGCACAATACTCAACCAAATTAATAATTGATGATCTAATTAATGAATTTGGATCATTAGCTAATGAATTAGAATTATTGAATGGAAGTTATCATCTGGTTAGAAATAATATAAGAAAAATGCGTGAATCACTACTTGATATTGATGAATCAAAAGAAGATTTTCTTGAATTACATCAATTATTAGATAGAGGAGAAGGATTTGTAACTGATACTTTAAATCTTATTCAAATCATTACGACCAATCAGCAATATGATAATGTTTATTGGTACGAGGGTAGTTTCAAGCGTTATAATGGGAATACTCAATTCATTTTATCAGTAAATATGTCACCAATTGATCTCGCGGAAGATTTGGCATCAGGAATCTTTAAACCCATAAATTATTGTTTACTAACAAGCGCGACCTTGAGGACTGATTTAAGTTTTGATTATTATTTACAAAGGACGGGTTTAAATCGTGTAGAATTTGATGATGTTAAAATGGAAGTATTTGAAAGTCCATTTCATTATAATGACCAAGTAAATTATTACCAATATGCAGGGCAAGATGGCCAAAGCCCTGAAGTCTTAGCTAAATTGATATATCATTGTCATAAGAGGCACAATAAACGTATGATGGTTTTGTTTACTTCTAGAGCTCAATTAGAGAAGACATATGAATTAATATTGAGAAACTCCGGAGGGCGTGACTTGCCTATTTTTGCACAAAAAAGACAAACATCTCGCTCTGGTTTAATTAGAGGCATGCATCAATGCTCAAATGGCATTTTGCTTGGAACAAATGCTTTTTGGGAAGGAGTTGATTTTCCAGGCGATCTGCTAGAAGTTTTAATTATCGTCAAAATGCCATTTGATGTTCCAACTGAGCCCATAGTTAAAGCATTTGGTGATTTAATTGAAGGTCAGGGGGGCAATCGGTTTATGGATTATGCTTTACCAGAGTCTGTTATTCGATTTAGGCAAGGTTTTGGTCGACTAATAAGAACTAGTTACGATGAAGGAATATTTATAGTAATGGATGATCGTATTGTTAATAAACGTTATGGGAAAGCATTCAGTGATGTTATTCCAGTTGATTTAAAAAGATTCACAGACATAACTAGCGTTGGTTAATTCTCAATTTTCTATTTAGCCTAATAATCTTACCCTCAGTCAATCACCTCACACTACTTGTTCGATATTCATAAAAAAGCCTACATTATCTGATGGGTACAGTACTTATTTCAGATAGTTCATTATCATGGAGGACTTTTGATTGTCTTTTCGATGGTACTGCCCATTTTCGTTTATCCCGTGAAGCGAAAAAATCAATACTAGTTTCCCATCAATTACTAAATAATATTATTGATACTGGTGATCAAATTTATGGTGTTAACACGGGCTTTGGTAAACTAAGCAATATCTCAATTAAAACTGAAGATTTGAAACAGTTGCAATTGAATCTAGTAAGATCCCATGCTTGTGGATTAGGTAAGCCTTTAGGGTTGGGAGTTACTCGAATTACAATGGTATTAAAACTCATGACATGGGCGAAAGGATATAGTGGGATTAGTCCAAAACTTTCTCAATTATTGCTGGATATGCTTAATCACGATATTCTGCCCGTCATACCAAGGAAAGGTTCTGTTGGAGCGTCAGGTGATTTAGCGCCATTGGCTCATATGGCTTGTGCTATGATTGGAGAAGGAGATGTATTCTTCAAAGATAGAATTACATCTGCAAGAAATGCTCTAAGAAAAAGTGGATTAAAGCCCATTGTACTAGGACCCAAAGAAGGATTGAGCCTCCTCAATGGGACTCATGTCTCAACTGCGTTAGCTATTCGTTCATTATCCGAATCAAAAAGATTGTTAACATTAGCAGATATTTCTGGTGCACTATCAACTGAGGCAAGTTTGTCAAGTATTACGCCATTTGATCCAAAAATTCATAAACTAAAAAAACATAAAGGTCAATTGGATGCAGCCACAAATGTTTTTCGCTTATTGAAATCTAGTGAAATAGTTAAGTCACATCAAAATTGTGATAGAGTTCAGGACCCTTATTCTATTAGATGTCTACCTCATGTTCATGGGGCCAGTCGAGAAATCTTTACTAATGTAGAGAAAATTATTGATAATGAATTGAATTCAGTATCAGATAATCCTTTGATTTTTCCTAATGGAAAAGTTATGAATTCAGGTCACTTTCATGCAGAACCAGTAGCTCAAGCTATTGATAGTCTTTCAATTGCGATGGCGGAAATAGGTGCTATTGCTGAGAGACGAATCCATTTCCTCATGAAAGGAGTAGATGGTAAAGTCCCCTTGTTTGGAGCAAAAGAACCAGGAATAGAATCAGGATTTATGTTAGCACAAGTAACTGCTGCAGCTCTCGCATCAGAAAATAAAACGTTAGCCCACCCTGCGAGTATTGACTCTCTTTCAACTTCTGCAGGACAAGAAGATTTTGTAAGTATGGCGCCATGGTCAGGAATATCGTGTCTTCAAATATTAAAGAATATTAGAAGGATTCTTGCCATTGAATTATTAGTAGCGACTAATATTAATTATAGATTTCATAAAAAATATTCTTCTGGAAGTGGATTAAAACCTGTAATAACATTATTTAAAAGAGAAAAATTATTAACTAAAAATGATCATATTCTATCTCAAGATCTTGTTTTAATTAATAAACTAATTAGTTCTGGAAAAATTATTCAGAATGTAAAGAAAGTAATTAATTTGGTATAAAATTATGAAAAATCGACCTCCCTTTAATCAAGCATTTACATTTGATGATGTTCTCCTTATTCCAAAAGAATCAAATATTCTTCCCAAAGATGTTAATCTTCAAACTCGATTAACCCGCGAAATCTCAATGAATATCCCATTAATATCTGCAGCTATGGATACTGTTACTGAAAATGATATGGCTGTTGCTCTTGCTCGTCATGGTGGAATAGGAATTATTCATAAAAATCTTTCAATTGATGAGCAAGTTTTGATGGTGGATCGGGTAAAAAGATCTGAGAGTGGCATGATATCTAATCCCGTAACGCTTTCAGCTAACAAAACAATTAGTGATGCAAAAAATGTAATGTCTAATTATCATATTAGCGGTTTACCTGTTGTAGAAAAAGATAAACTGGTGGGAATCATTACTAATAGAGATATAAGATTTGAAACAGACAATAACCTTTCTGTTAAAGATAGGATGACTTCTGATAAACTAGTCACTGTCGCTGAAGGGACAACTTTAGAAGATGCAAAGAAAGTGCTACAGAAACACAAAATTGAAAAACTACTTGTTGTAAACGATAATGGTAGTTTAGTGGGATTAATCACTGTTAAAGATATTCAGAAAAAAGAGGATTACCCGAATGCTTGCAAAGATCAAAATGGACGTTTACGTGTTGGTGCTGCAATCGGAGTTAGTGATGACTCATTAGATCGCGCTAAAGCTCTTTCTGAAGCAGATGTTGATATAATAGTAATTGATACTGCTCATGGCCATTCTTCTGGAGTTTTAAAATCAATAAAAAATATTAAAAAAGCTGTGGGAGATTTACAAGTTATTGCAGGTAATGTAGCAACATCTGATGGTACAAAAGCTCTTATCGATGTTGGTGTAGATTGTATAAAAGTAGGTATTGGGGCTGGGGCAAGTTGTACAACTAGAGTTGTTGCAGGAGTGGGCATACCTCAATTATCAGGTATTATGAATTGTGTTGATACAGGACAAAAACATGATATACCAATTATAGCGGATGGAGGAATACGATATAGCGGTGATTTAGCTAAAGCAATTGCTGCGGGTGCGGAATCTGTTATGCTAGGTAGTATTTTTGCTGGAATGGATGAGAGTCCAGGAGAATTTATTCTTTATGAAGGTAGACAATATAAATCTTATCGCGGGATGGGATCACTAGGTGCAATGAAAAAAGGTAGTGGAGATAGGTATTTCCAAGATGATTTTGAATCGACAAAGTTGGTTCCTGAAGGTATTGAAGGAATGGTACCTTATAGAGGTAGTGTAGAAACTACAATACACCAACTTATGGGCGGTTTGAGGTCATCGATGGGATATTGTGGTGCTGAAAATATTGATGATTTTCATAAAAAAGCCGAGTTTATAGAAGTTACTTCAGCTTCCGTTAAAGAAAGCCATCCTCATGAAGTTAAGATTACTAAAGAAGCTCCAAATTATCAGGTTTCGGATTCTTAATGAATGTGCTTTATTTATTTAATGAGTTTAAATGACGTGCAAGCTTAGATTTTCTTCGAGCTGCTGTATTTTTCTTTAATTGTCCAGTATTAACCATCTTGTCAATGTTACTAACAGCTTTATTATATATATTTTCGACTTTTGATAATTTTTTCTCGTCCATCACAGTCTTAATTATTGTTTTCATTTCAGATGCTTTAGCAATATTTCTATGATGTTTCTTTTTATCTTGTCGCTCGCGTTTTATCTGCTGAGGGTGTCTATCCATTAAATTTCCTAATAATTAATTTTGTAAAATTAGCGTGCGAACTTATTTCATTTAATTATTATCAACCAAAAGAATAAATTAAAATAATAAAATTATATTATATTCTATAACTGTGATAATGGTCACAACAGTTTAGTAAATATAAGTTTAATTTTCTCCATTTCATCTGTACGTTGAATTTAGTAGTTTCAACTATGAGTAAAGCTGCCCATCTTCAAAATGTTCCAATTTTTTCAGATCTTTCTGATTCGGACTTAAAAAAGATTTCAGATAAAATGGTTTCTCGATTTTATGAAAAAGGGAAAATGATCCTTTTAGAACAAAGTGAAGGAGAAACATTTTTTATAATTTTGAGTGGAGTAGTAAAAGTTACGCGTCTCAGTGATGATGGTAGGGAAGTGATACTAGCTATTCTTGGTGAAAGTGATTTTTTTGGCGAAATGTCATTATTGGATGGTGAAGGTCGATCGGCAAACATAGTTGCTACAGAAAACTCTGAAGTAGTTACATTATCAAGAAGAGACTTTCTTGATTGCCTGGAAAAATATCCAAAAATTGCAATTGCGCTCTTAGAAGAGCTTGCCGTTCGTTTAAGAAAAAGCGATCAACATATTGAGAGTTTGTCATTAAGTGATTCCGAGCAACGTATAGGTGTTACATTAATACGTTTGGCTGAAGAATTAGGAACAATAAAACGTGGGAATGTCCTTCTAAAGGCTCTTCCATACCAGCAAGATATTGCTAATATGGCAGGTACCTCTAGAGAAACAGTCTCAAGAACATTAAAATTGTTGGAAACCAAAGATTTCCTTAAACGTGATGGGCGTGATCTAATTATATATAATTTTAATTTATTTCGCCAAACATTCTCTTAAGACTTAGTTTTTATTAATTATGAATTCTAATACGCTTGATCTTATTAGATCAAATGATCATCGTACTATTTCAAAGGTTATAACTAATATTGAAAATGAAAAATATATTTCTAATTCAATATTAGATGATGTCTACGCTGTAGGTAAAAAGGCGATAAGGCTAGGTATTACCGGACCTCCTGGTTCAGGTAAAAGCACACTTACTGATCAATTAATACAACAAATTCTTAATGATGAAAAAAGTGTAGGAATTGTAGCTGTTGATCCTACTAGCCCATATACTGGCGGAGCCTTGCTCGGAGATAGAGTCAGGATGAATAATTATGATTGGAATGATAGTGTATTTATCCGGAGTATGGGTTCTCAAGGTAGTCTAGGTGGATTAGCAACAAAGGCACAAATTGTAGGTGATGTTATTGCCGCAAGTGGAAAAGATTTCATAATTTTTGAAACTGTAGGTGTTGGACAAGGTGAATATGATGTTATTAAAGCAGTAGATTTAACTATAGTTGTTCTTGTACCCGAAGCAGGAGATGAGATTCAATTGATGAAGGCGGGATTAATTGAAGTTGCTGATCTTTTTGTAATCAATAAATCAGATCGAGATGGAGCAGATCGATTACATAAATCATTAACTACAATGTTAAATACCGTTTTTAATAATAAAGATATTATTCCTTCGGTCTTTAGTACTTCTGCAGATCGTAGCATAGGAATTGAACAACTTTATAATGGAATTATCGAATATCTTATAATGGTTAAAGACAAAAATTTATTTAATGAAAGACAATTAGATCGTTATCGCAATCGTGTTTTAAATTTAATAAAAAATAAATTAATCAGTGAGTTTTGGACGGATGAAAAAATTAAACAATTAAATAAAGCTACTAATAATATTAAGTCTACAAAAATATCTCCACATAAATTAGCTGAAGAATTACTGGCCCAATAGTTTTGGATAGTAGTCAGCAATCTATGCATTTCTTAGATCACTTAGAGGAATTACGCTGGAGACTTCTCAAATCATTGATTTCTATATTAATTGGATCGGTCGTAACATTTTACTTTATTGATTTAATAATTGAATTTCTTATTAAACCTACCCAAAGCTTAACCAACCCAATGGATCTTCAAGTGCTCAAAGTTCAGGGAATGTTTATGATTAAATGGGGAATTGCACTTATTGGTGGATTTGTATTGGCAATTCCAGTTTTAACATACCAATTATGGAAGTTTATTGCCCCAGGTCTTTATTTGAATGAACGAAAATATGTAGGGCCTCTAATATTTTTTACTTATTTATCTTTTTTGGTTGGGTTGGTTTTCTCTTATACTGTTATTATACCATTTTCCTTAGAGTTTTTTACCTCAATTGGTGTTGATCAGATAGAAAATAATTTTTCAATAAATTATTATTTTAATTTTGTAACATGGCTGATGATTGGAAGCGGATTAATATTTGAATTACCTGTTCTTGTTTTTATTCTTTCAGTTATTGGTCTATTAACTCCTGCTTTTATGAGTCATTATCGAAGGCATTCTATTGTAATTATCTTAATCTTAAGTGCGTTTATAACACCCCCAGACCCCGTTAGTTTAGTATTAATGTTCATTCCTTTATGGCTTTTATATGAAATTAGTATTGGCGTGAGCTGGTTGGCTAATAGGAAAAGGAGTGGGTAATTTCTATTTATGAAAACAGATGTAAAAAAATTAAAATATATTACTGAACCAATTTTTGATGATATCAAACTTTTTGAAGAAGAATTTAGAAATGCTCTTCGTTCAGAAGTAAGAATGATCAATATGATTGGAAAATATATCCTCCGCCATAAAGGAAAGCATATTAGGCCCATACTTACTATTTTAGCTTCAAGAGTTTGTGGACAACCAACATTGAATAGTTATAGAGCTGCCGCAATGATTGAATTGTTACATGTTGCTACATTAATTCATGATGATGTTGTAGACGATGCTAATCGTCGGCGGGGATTTCCTTCAATCAATAGAATGTGGAAAAATAAAGTTGCAGTACTAATGGGAGATTTTATTTTTAGTAAAACTCTAATTAATATGATTGGTTTGAAAGATTTTTCTGCATTGGAGTTAATTGCTTCAACTGCAGAGAAACTAGCGGCTGGCGAGATATTACAAATTGAAAAGTCGCTAACTAAATCAATGAACGAACAAAGCTATTATGATATGATCTACCAAAAAACAGCATCATTAATTTCAACGAGTTGTGAGTTAGGTGCGATCACTTCCAGTGGAGCTGATAAAGATCGAGAGGCGATGGTTAATTATGGTACGAAACTAGGTATGGCCTTCCAGGTTAAAGATGACTTATTTGATATTTTAGGGAATGAAAAACAAACAGGAAAAGATATTGGAGCAGATGTAAAGAAAAATTTGATTACGCTTCCACTTATTCATGCTTACGATAAGGCTTCAAAAGTTGAGATTAGACGATTAAATAAAATTCTGGGCTCTAAGAAAAAAACACGAATTGATTTAGATCATATAAAAGAGATTATTGATAGGATAGGTGGGTTCACCTATGCTAAGGATAAAATTACTGAGTTTAACGAACAAGCCTTAGATGCTATCTCACCCTATCCAAATTCGCCCTATAAGCAATCTATGATAGATCTCATTGCATTTAATATGCAAAGAACCGGTTAAGAAGTGAATAACGATCCTCGTTCAATCTTAATTCTAAGATTTAGTTCTATTGGAGATATTGTTCAAACCACATCCGTTATAGGTACATTAAAATCATATTTTCCTAATACAACTATTGATTTTATGACTCTTTCAAAATTTGCTCCTTTGCTAGATGGTCATGATAAGATAAATAAAATTCATTCAATAGATATTAACGCTAGATATTCCTCTTTAAGAAAAATCGGATTATCTATGGCAAAACAATCTTATGATTTGATTATTGACCTACATAATACTACAAGATCCAGAATCATTAGGAAGGCTATGAGCAATACCAAATCATTATTTTTACCAAAACCTCGTTGGAAGCGATTTAATCTATTTATGTTTCATCAAAATTATTTTTCGCCTGATTTTTCTGTTAGATCATGGCTACATGAACCTCTTAATGATCTGCTCCCTCGGCAATATAAAATGGGTGAAACTAAATTATTCGTATCAGATTTAGAGAAGGAGGATGGAATAAGTATTCTTCAAAATTATGGTCTCAAGGGTGATTATTTTGTATTAACACCTGGCGCAGCTTGGGCTCAGAAACGATGGCCTGCAAATTATTATTCTATTATTATAGATAAGATTAAAGAAAAATATGGTCTCAATGCTGTATTAATAGGCGGAGTTAATGATATCAATTGTGAATTAATTACATCTAATGCAAACAAGAGTGCAATTGATGTTCATGGTAAAACTAACCTAAGAGAATCATTGGCTATTGTTAGTCAAGCAAAATTTATTATAGGTAATGACACTGGATTTTTACATGCTGGAGAATCATTGGGAATTTCTGCGATAACAATTCTTGGTCCTACTTCTAGAGAGACTGGAGCAGGTGTATTTTTAGATAGATCATATGTTATAGAAAATAAGGACCTCTGGTGTAGGCCTTGTTCTCAAAATGGAAGTCTTCCTTGCTATCGTAAAGAGCAATACTGTATGACGCAAATTCCACCAGAACTTATTATGAATCAAATTAGTAAAGTTGTCGCTTAATGTTTTGGAAAGTTGTTTATAATTTTATTTTATTTCCTTTATTTGTTTTCATTAGTTTGATACTGTGCCTATTTAATAGAAAAATTAGAGAAGGTATAATTGGCAGAATTAAATCTTATAAACATTTAAAACATTTTATTAATAGTGTTGGGAAAAACCGATTAATTTATTGGTTCCATGTTGCTTCCCTTGGTGAATATGAACAAGCTAGACCTGTTATGTCTGGTTTAAAAGAAGTTGAACCTCATGCTTTATTTATTATGAGTTTTTTTTCACCATCAGGATATAATCATGTTGACGATGATCAAATTGATTGTAAAATTTATTTACCAATGGATTTCTTTTGGATAATCAAAAAATCTTTAAGATTAGCTAAGCCTAAAAAACTTATCCTCGCTGCATATGATGTTTGGCCTAATTTAATTTGGAGCGCAAAATCACTTGGTATTCATACATCTATATTTGCTGCTAAATTTTCAAAAAATACATCAAAATCCACCGTAATTATCAGACAATTTTATAAAAGTGTTTATAATCAGATTTCTACTATTTATACAATTTCTGATAAAGATTATAATCAATTAACGAAAATACTTTTTCCATCAATAAAACCAATTATTAGAGTCCTAGGTAATCCTCGATATGACCAAGTTAAACAGAAGTCTGATAAATTTACCGAACAAAGAACAAAGTCTGTTCTATTAAGACCTAAAAGATTATTAATTGGTAGTGCACATATAGAAGATGAAGATATACTGTTAGGCCCTATCATTACTTTAATGACAAATATAGAGGATTTATCATTAATTTGGGCGCCACATGAACCCAATCATCAAAATATTGAAAAAATAAAAAATTACTTTATATCAAAATCATTATCTGTCGAATTGTTAGGAAACAAAGAACCAGATAATATTGATACAAAGGTAATTATTGTTGATTCAGTTGGAAGGCTTTCTCAATTATATTGGTCTGGCCAGATCGCATATGTAGGAGGAGGTTTTTCATCAGGTGTACATAATGTTATGGAACCAGCAATCGCAAGACTTCCTATATTTTTTGGGCCGAAATACGATAATTTTCCAGAAGCATTAGAGTTAATTAAAGTAAATGGAGCATCCTGTATTAAGGATGGTAATGATTTTATATTAGGTGTTAATAATTTGTTTAAAGATAATAATTATTTTTTAAAAGCAAGCTATGCTGCAACGGATGTAATACATAGAAACTTAGGGTCTGCCACAAGGATTGTTAGAGGTATAATTCATGACTAAATCATTATCTTTCTCAATTAATTATGAAAAATTTGGCGATTCAAAAAAAATAATAATCCCAAATGGGTTTCATGTTGTTTATGGAGAGAGTGGAAGTGGTAAAACTCAATTTATTAAATCTTTAGCAGGGTTGAAAATTGCAAATTATCAAAATTTTTCTATTCATAATGTAAATGCACCAGAATTAGTTCAAATAGTTTTTCAAAATCCTGAAACACAAATATTGTCTCATACTCTTGAGTCAGAACTAGCTTTTGGATTAGAGTGTCAAACAACTAATTCTACCATCATTCAAAATTTGCTAGAAAAATTAAAATCTCAACTTCCATTTGTTGACAATTGGCAGCGCCATCCAGCATCATTAAGTGGGGGACAAATGGAAATGCTTAATATTGTTACAGCTTTAAGCACTAAGCCAGAATTATTGCTTATTGATGATGGTTTATCTTATTTGAATCAAAATTTGAAGGAATATTGGATTAATTTCATTAAAAAAGAAATCTCAAGTAGCTGTACTGTAATTTGGTTTACTTCTGATTACAATGATTTGACTTTTGGTGACATTAGTTGGATGTTGTCCCTGTCAGACTTCTCAAAAATATCTTCTTTACCATTCGAAAATCTATCCTATAACTATAACCATCTACGTGGAAGATTACGTTTAGTGATTGATAATATTTCTTTTGCCTATGAGGATTCTGACTCACCTGTAATTAAAAATTGGAGTTGTGATATTAATCAAGCACGATCAATTGGGTTGATAGGTGAAAATGGAAAGGGCAAGACCACGTTATCTCAACTGATAACGAAAATATTATCTTTACAATCAGGTTCTATAAACCTATCAATTGATGGTAAGAGCCCTTCTGTCGCAATGTTGGATCAATTTCCTGAACGTATGATTGGCCCAGAATCGCTTGAAAATTTTATTTCAGAATTAATATCTAACGAAAAACTAAATCAACATTTAATGAAAATGTGTATTAATAAGTTAAAAACTTCACAGATTAATTGGGATATTATTAAAAGCGAATCAACTATAAATATTCCATGGTCAACCTTAAGAATGGCTTTAATAATAATTTTATCATATTGTAATTATGATATTTTAATTCTAGATGAACCGACATTTGGTATGGGAATAAAACAAAAAACTTTACTTAGCAAGTTCTTAAAGGAAGTAATACCCAACAAATACTTAATATTAATTTCCCATGATGTTTATTTTATTGAATCCCATTGTGATCATATTTATGATTTGGATCAACAAGTTGTCTCGCTTAATGATAGAGTTTTAATTAATGCCTAAGAAATTAACTATTTCTGACCCGACTAAAATTTTAACTTTGGCAAATATAATTAGTTTGAGCAGAGCTATTTTAGCAGTTCCTATTATTTATACTTTAAAAAATCCATCATATGGTACTTTTACATTTATTTTAATCCTAATCGCTGTCCTATCTGATGCGTTGGATGGATGGGTGGCACGTAAGGCACACGAGGTTACACATTTTGGCAAGTGGATTGATCCCATAGCTGACTTTGTATGTATTTTTGCTGTAGTTGCTTACTTAACACTGATTGGTCAATTTCCCGCATGGTTTTTTCTATTTTTTCTGGTTCGATATATTTTTATTGCAATAGCAGCAATATATTTCTTGAACCGTGATCATTTTATCCTTAGTTCTAACTGGTGGGGAAAATGGGGAGCTGGCATAACATCGCTCGCTGTGCTGGTACATATCTGGCCATGGCAAGCCTTCCCTTGGCTAAATGATGTAACAATTTATACTGCTACATTTCTTTTAGTAGTTAGTTGGCTAGCTTATACAAAAACATTCTATAATTTTTATAAAGAATTACATTAATGCCTTTTATCGGTAATATTTTCCAGGCATTAAGTAAAACCAGAGAAAAGGTTGCTGATGCTTTTGATAATATTGTAAAACGTAAAGTTACTCCTGATTCATTAGAGCAATTAGAGGAAGTACTATTATCATCTGATATGGGTTTTGAAACAGTAAGTACCATTCTGAACGTAGTAGAAAAACATCATGATGAAGGATTCATATCAAAAGTTGAAGATCATCTTGTTTCAATCTTACCTAGTAAGGAAGATAATTATCTTCCTTCAAATAATCCGATAATAGTGATGGTTGTAGGAGTTAATGGAACGGGTAAGACAACTACTGCCGCAAAACTAGCTAGTTACTACAAAAAACTGGGTAATAATATTCTTATGGTAGCAGCAGATACATATCGTGCAGCTGCCATTGATCAATTAAAGATTTGGGCAAATCGTATTGATGTTGATTTGGTTCATAATGAGAAATCAAAACAGCCGTCATCAATTCTTTTTGATGGACTTACAGCCGCAAAATCAAAAAAAATCGATGTTGTTATTGTTGACACTGCAGGTCGATTACATACTCATAAGAATTTAATGGATGAATTAGAAAAGATGTATAGAATGGCCGAATCAAAATTTACTGAATTCAAACTTTCTGCTTTAATAACACTGGATGCTTCATTAGGGCTAAACTCTCTTGTCCAAGCTAGAGAATTTTTAAAGACAATACAAATCGATGGCGCTATTATGACCAAGATGGATGGAAGTGCTAAAGGAGGAATTATATTTCCTCTTTATCAAGATTTGGGCCTTGCAGTTCGATTCATAGGCCTAGGTGAAGATTTAGATGATTTAATCACTTTCGATGCCTTAGAATACACTCAAGGTCTATTAGGGACTAAATAGTCAATTGAATTCTTCGAAACAAAAATTAAATCTAATTAGCCTTGGTTGCGCAAAAGCATTGGTTGATTCCGAACTTCTTCTTGGAAGTCTTCAAAATGAAGATTTTACTATTACTAAAGAGCCTCAAGAAGCTGACACAATTGTAATTAATACCTGTGGTTTTCTTAATATAGCAAGGGAAGAATCAATAGAAACCATACTGCAAGCTTCTGAATTAAAAACAACCGGTAACTTAAAACAATTAGTTGTCATGGGTTGTCTTTCTGAAAGATACCCTGAAGAGCTATCAAAAGAAATACCTGAAGTTGATCGATTTTTTGGAAGCAATGATCATAAGCAAATTATATCATTTTTGACGGGTAAAGATTATGCAAAGGAAGATCCTCTTTTTTATCGTTCCTTAATGACTCCGAGTCACTATGCTTATATCAAAATAGCTGAAGGTTGTGATAATGGATGCTCTTTTTGCAGTATTCCAATCATGAGAGGATTACAAAAAAGTCGTACTATTGATTCAATAATATGGGAAGCTGAAAAACTTGTTGAAAATGGTGTTAAAGAATTACTTATTATTGCTCAAGATTCAACAAGTTATGGCTGGGATTTAAAACCTAAGGTTTATTTAAATGATCTAATTAAATCATTGAATAATTTAAATGTAGACTGGATTAGGTTGCATTATGCACATCCAGCTCATCTTTCTCAGAGAATTATTGAAGAGTTAGCAAATAGTGATAAGGTTTGTAGCTATTTGGATATGCCAATTCAACATAGTTCAGATAAAATATTAAAATCTATGAGAAGAGGATTGGGGCAAACAGGTATCCGTGATCGAATTAATAGTTTAAGAAAATCAGTTTCTGATATTCGTATTCGTACCACATTAATTGTTGGTTATCCAGGTGAAGAAGATGAAGACTTTAAACAACTTTATGATTTTGTAGATGAAATGAAATTTGATAGACTTGGAGTTTTTACTTATTCAGAAGAAGAAGGTACGTTGGCGGAAGATATGGATGACAATGTTCCAAAAAAGATTAAAGATGAACGTAAATCCATTATTATGGACTTACAGGCGAATATAAGTGCTAGCAAGAATGAAGAAATGGTTGGTAAAACATATAAGGTTTTGGTTGATAAGTGTGGAGAAACAGTTTCAGTTGGTCGAACTGAGTATGATTCTCCAGAAATAGATAATATTGTTCAAATAAAAAGCCCGGTCAAAAAGGGCGAGTTTGTAAATGTGAAGATTGAATCTTCTAATGAGTTTGAGCTAATTGGAAGTCCAGTTTAACTCCGAGTTTTCCCATTATCAATTATATCTTGGAGTTTATTTTTTAGTTTATTAAATATATTTATATTTTGCTCCGATATATCATTTTTCTCTTCAATATCAACTGATAAGTCATATAGTGTATATTGTGGGACTGGCCAAGTTTTCATTGATAGATCACCATTATACATTTTTTTTGAATCATGTCGTTGAAGTTTCCAATTTCCAATTCTAAGACCATAATTACCACGTCTTCCATTATCTTGTGAGACTATATATTCTCTACCTTTAGCGTTTGGTTTACCCAATATCGCATCCAGTACATTAAAACTGTCAAGAGCCCCATCCTCAGATAATTCAACTCCTGTAAGTGCAGCTAGGCTAGCTGTCAAATCAATAGTGGAAATCATTAAATCTGAAGTACCTGGATTTATATGTCCTTTCCAGAATGTTATAAATGGTGTTCGAGTTCCACCTTCCCGTACTGTGTATTTACCTCCTGAATATGGTCCTGCAGGCCTATGATTGCCTAACATTTCATTTGCAAAATCATCATAACCATCATCTAAGACTGGGCCATTATCTGAGCAAAAAATAATTAAGGTTTTATCTGTTAGTTTAAGACGCTCTAATGTGTTAATAATTTCCCCCACATTCCAATCAAGTTGCTCGATAGCATCTCCACGATAGCTCATAGCAGATTTCCCTTGAAAACGTTCATGGGGCATCCTGGGAACATGGATATCATGTGATGAGAAAAAAAGGAAAAAGGGGTTATCCTTATTGCGCTCTATCCAATTATTAGCTTGAGTTTTCCATTCATCTGCCAGGTCTTCATCTCTAAAACGAGCAGTATTTCCTCCTGTATAATAACCAATTCTTCCAATCCCATTATGGATAGTATTATTGTGCCCATCATTCCAATTCATTCTTAATGTACTTCTATGAGTAATACCTGTCGGGTGATCTTTATTTGGTTTTTCATACCCAACCCAAAGTGGATCATTAGGGTCTAAATCTCTAACATGGTGGTTCTCAACATAAACTTGAGGAACGCGATCATTTGTAGTAGGTAGGAGAAAACTATAATCAAAGCCAATTTCTTTGGGGCCAGGCTTTAGTTCTCCATTCCAATCAGGTCCCTCGGGTCCACCTAATCCTAAATGCCATTTTCCCACTATGGCTGTAGCGTAGCCTGCTTTTTTAAGCACGGTTGCAATAGTCTCTGTTCCGGGTTTTATAATTGCTGGAGCATTTGGCGGAGCTATCCCGGTATTTTTTTTGCGAAATGCATATGATCCTGTAAGAAAAGAGTAACGCGTAGGTGTACAAGTTGAAGCAGAGCAGTAACCACTAGTAAATTTTATTCCACCTTCAGCAAGTTTATCAATATTAGGTGTTTTAACGTTTTCTGCCTTTGCACCATAAGCTCCAACATCACCATAACCAAGATCATCAGCCATAATGACTATTATATTCGGTTTCTCAATCCTCTTGTCAATTGAACAATTAAATATGAATAAACATATGCATAGGTAAAATTTCTTCATTTTTTCAGACCGATGTTAGTTTTTCTTGTAGTAATCTTTGATTTCTTCTGAATATTTTTTCATCAAGTCGTTAGGAATAGGAAGAAGAAGATTGTACTGAGTAATCTTCCATTTATTCTTAACTATTTTAAGTGCACCCGTTCCTCTAAACTCCCCATACTTTTTACTAATCAAGATTTCATCAAACCAAGCTGTTTTCTCATCATCTGAGAAAAAGATATTTCTTTCTTTCATATAATATGTCCAGCCAACACCGTTTTCAAATCGAGCAAGAACATAGGTGCGAAAATCTTCTTTAGGCCATCTTTCATTTATATCTGTTCCAAAAAAAACAGCGTCTTCAGAAAAAAGATCTATATATTTTTTACCGTCTGCTTGCGATGCATAAAGGTGAAGATTATCTAATGTCGCGCTAACTGCTTTTTCTGATCCAATATTTTGAGAACAATTTGTAGAAAACAAAAAAATGAATAGTAGATATTTTTTCATAATTTTAACCTATTATATTTATTTTGTGTATTTATCAGCTCCAAGGAAATGTAAAGATACATATGGTTCGTTTCCAACTACCCAGCTATCATGAGGGCTAGGAGGTATGTAAAAAAGGTCTCCAGGGCATAATTCTTTTACAGTTCCATCTTCAAATGCAGCGGTTGCTATGCCCGATAGTACCATTCCTACATGCTCAACCTCACAATATTTGGTATTAGCTAATGGGTTAACATGTTTTGACCATTTCCAACCTGGCTCATATGTTGCTCTCCCGATTGTAATTTCTCCTAATCTTATTATTTCAAACTTTCCTTTTTCAAAATTTGTTACCTCATCAGGTTGGTCAAATTTTTTAATAATTAATTCATTTATCATTTATAAGATACTTTATTACTCTGTGGAGACATTATTAATAAAAAAAGTAACTTCATCGTCAGCTGTATTTTCTGCCCAATCAATATCTATCATTGTAGGGTGCCCAAATAAAGCATTATCATATTCAACATTATAGGTATAGGCTTCATCGATAGCTGCTTTTGTAATATCAAAAAGTTCATCAATTGTGTGCCATTGATTTGGTTTTAGCGTAGTAGGAGATAAATCATTGCTAGTAAAAACAACATTTGATATTGTATCGTTAGTGATTGTCACTTTGACCTCACTGACCCATTCATTTATACAATAGCAACTAGCTCTAAAAACATAAGAATAATTGCTCAAATTCAGATCGTTCCACTTATTCCAATTTTTTTGCCAGGAAATGATATCAGAATCAGGCTCATTATCACAACTAAGTAAAAAAATACTGAAAACAATAAATGTAATTTTTTTTATATGTCTAGATTTTACCGATAAAAAAGTCTTCATAATGTCAATAATTTACGGACGACAATGACCAAAATGATGAAAATATTTTAAGACTAAAAAATTAATTCTCTGCCATTGTATCACATATATTAATTGACTTAAATTTGTCGATATGGCAGAGTTTAGTCTTAATTCTGATTTTAGTCCTCAAGGTGATCAGCCTCAAGCGATTGATAGTCTTGTTAAAGGACTTAATCAACATGATAAGCACCAAGTCCTTTTAGGAATAACTGGTTCTGGTAAGACATTTACCATGGCTAATGTTATTCAGGAAGTTCAGCGTCCAACTCTTATCATTTCACATAATAAAACATTGGCTGCGCAATTATATGGTGAATTCAAGCAATTATTCCCAAATAACGCTGTTGAATATTTTATTAGTTATTATGATTATTATCAACCAGAAGCTTATTTACCAGTTACAGATACTTTTATTGAAAAAGATATGTCTGTTAATGAAGAGATTGATATTTTACGACTTAAGGCTACAAGTTCATTATTAAGTCGTAAAGATGTAATCGTTGTGAGTTCGGTATCTTGTATTTATGGAATAGGATCACCCGATGAATACAAGGACAAAGTTATTCAATTAAAAAGAGGTTCTCAGCTTGAACGGAAAAAATTTCTAAAGAGTTTAATAAATATTCATTATGTCAGAAATGATACAGTTTTTGAAAGAAGTTCTTTTCGCGTTAGAGGAGATGTTATAGAGGTTTATCTTGCTTATGAAGATATTGGAATAAGGATTGAGTTATTTGGGTCAGAAATTGATCGTATTACACGCTTTCACCCATTAACAGGTGAAATATTAAAAGAAATGGATTCCGAATTTATATATCCTGGAAAACATTTTGTCACAGATCAGGAAACAATCAATCGTATTTCTGGAGAAATTCGATTAGAATTAATTCACAGACTTGAAGAGTTAAGATCGGTTGATAAGTTGCTTGAGGCTCAAAGATTGGAACAGCGTACTAATTTTGATTTAGAGATGATGATGGAAGTAGGATATTGCTCAGGAATAGAAAACTATTCTCGCTACTTTTCTGGTAGAAAGCCGGGTGAAAGACCATATACTTTGATTGATTTTTTCCCAGATGATTTTATGACCATCATTGATGAATCTCACGTCTCTTTGCCACAGATTCAAGCAATGTATAACGGTGACAGATCTAGGAAAGAAGTATTGGTTGAGCATGGTTTTCGTTTACCAAGTGCATTAGACAATCGACCAATGAAAATTGAAGAATTCCATGCGAAACAAAACCAAGTTGTCTATGTGTCTGCGACTCCATCGGACCGAGAGCTTGAAATGTCAAAAGGAATTGTTGTTGAACAAGTAATTAGACCGACCGGTCTATTAGACCCTACAGTTGAAGTTAGGGCTAGTCATGGGCAAGTCGATGATTTAATTGGTGAGATTCGATCAAGAGCTGAAAAAGATCAACGTATTTTGGTTACAACTCTAACAAAGAGAATGGCTGAGGATTTAAGTGAATACTTAAGAGGCGTAAATTTAAGAGTTAGATATCTTCATAGTGAGATTCATACTTTGGAAAGAGTTCAAATTCTTCGAGACTTGAGATTAGGTGAATTTGATGTATTGGTGGGCATTAACCTTTTAAGAGAAGGACTAGATTTGCCAGAAGTATCATTAGTAGCAGTGATTGATGCAGACAAACAAGGGTTTTTAAGGTCTAAAAGTTCATTGATGCAAGTTGCTGGTCGAGCTGCAAGACACGTCAATGGGCAAGTGATTTTGTATGCCGATCGAGTATCTGATGCAATGGATTACTTAATTAAAGAGTCTGCTAGGCGAAGAAAAGTACAGGAGACCTATAATTCAAAAAATAATATTACTCCACAAACAGTAATTAAATCAAAAGATGAAATAATGGGATCTACTACAGTAGCTGATTCAATTCATCAAGATGAATCGGATCCTTATGTAAGTAGAAAAGGAGATGACTTTAGTAAAATGGATAGAAGACTAGCTGTTGATATGATGAGTCAAGAAATGCTTGAAGCTGCGGACAATTTAGATTTTGAAAGGGCAGCGCGTCTTAGAGATGAAATTGATAAAATGAAAAAAGAATTAGAAAAAGTATTTTGAGAGATAAAAAATGAATATTGAATCAATACAAAAAAAATCAGGTATAATTGGTCGTTCTGATGCTGTAAAACAAGTTTTAGAAATGGTAGCTCAAGTTGCGCCAACTGATATATCAGTTTTAATTACTGGAGAATCAGGAACTGGCAAAGAGATGATAGCTAAAGCTATTCATCAAACAAGCAAGAGGTCATATGAACCCTTAGTTACGGTAAATTGCGGTGCTATACCTGAAGGAATCATTGAAAGCGAATTATTTGGTCATAAAAAAGGCGCATATACAGATGCTAGAGAGGATCGTAAAGGTTATTTTGAATCCGCAAATAAAGGAACAATATTTCTTGATGAAATTGGTGAAACACCTCTAGAAACTCAAGTTAAGCTTCTTAGAGTTCTTGAGAGTGGTGAGTTCATGCAAGTTGGTGCATCTAAGACAAAAAGAACTGATGTTAGAGTAGTTGCTGCAACAAATAAAGATTTAGCTGACTTGGTCGGAAAAGGACTTTTTCGACAAGATTTATATTATAGATTAAAAACGGTAACAATCCTTTCGCCAGCATTGGGTAATCGTGTTGAGGATATTAGTTTATTAGTAGAACGATTTGCACTTGAGTTTACTCGAAATAATGATATGATGTATCGAGGCTTTATGCCGGAGGCTATACGTGCGTTAAAAAAACATAGTTGGCATGGAAATGTTAGAGAATTAAAGAATTTTGTAGAAAGTATTTTGGTTTTAGAAAAGGGCGAAAGAATAACTCTTGAAATGGTTGAAAATCAGTTAGGAATAGACAAAGCAACAGGATCGATTAATCCAGCTCTACCGGTTGTCATGCCTCAACCAGCTGAATCTGCTGAAAGAGATTTAATATTAAGGCAGCTTTTTCTACTAAGACAGGATGTAGAATTCTTAAAACAATTGGCTTCTCCAGATAATCCTATGCATAGTAATATTGGAACACCTATTACAAGTCAAACCAGTGGAGAGATTACACCAAGTTTGCATATAGATGAAGAATCGGAATATTTTATCAAAAATAGTTCTATTGGAGATATGACAATTGAGGATCTAGAGAAAGAAGCAATCGAGAGAACATTAAAATTTTTCAATAATAATCGTCGTGCTTCAGCAAAATCATTAGGTATGAGCGAAAGGACATTATATCGGAAAATTGACCAGTACGGTCTAGAGAGAAAAATTAAAAGCTCATGAATAAAAAAATAATTATTTCATTCCTACTAACTATTTTTTCCAATGGATGTATGTATTATTCATTAGCTGGTAGCATACCGGTACATATTAATTCCATAGCAATTCCCATTGTTGAAAATCAAACGGCTGAATTTGGAATGAGTGAATCAGTTACTGAAAATCTATTAAATAAATTTAATGAGGAAAATATTCTTCGTGTTACTGATGAAGATCAAGCTAACTCAATATTGCGAGGAACAATTACACGTGTTACTGATGCTCCATATACATTTACAAAAGAGGAAGCTGTAACGGAATATAGATTTACAGTACATATGAAAGTTGAGTGGTATGATGTACGAGATGACAAAGTTTTAATGGAGAAAAGTTTTTCAGGCTGGGGTGCTTATGGTCTTTCTGGAGATATCAGCACAGATGGAATTGATAATGATGGTGATGGATTACTTGACGGTGAAGACAATGATGAATTTGGTGATCCTAGGGAATTTGCTACATCTGTAGCAGTAATAAAAATTGCAGAAGATGTTTTGAACGAAATCATGACATCGTGGTAATTTAGACCACCAATAAAATAAAATTATGAGCGATATAAATATAACAATAGCACAATTGAAAGATCATGAAGGTAAAGAAGTCTCCTTAAATGGATGGGTTTATAATATGCGATCTATTGGGAAAATATGGTTTTTAATCCTTCGAGATGGAACCGGATTGGTCCAATGTGTGGTCGTTAAAGCTGAGACTGAAAAGGAAGTTTTTGAATTAGAAAACACCTTAACCCAAGAATCTTCCGTAACGGTTACTGGTACGGTTAGATCAGAACCGCGCTCAGTGGGTGGATATGAATTAGGAGTCAGTCAAATTACAGTTCATCAGATCGCAGAAGAATATCCTATATCTCATAAAGAGCATGGAACAGACTTTTTGATGAGCAATCGTCATTTATGGCTAAGGTCTAAAAATCAAAATGCAATTCTTCGAGTTCGCCATCAAGTGATTAAAGCGACAAGAGACTTCTATGATAATAATGGTTTTACACTGATGGACTCACCAATATTGACCGCAAATTCTGTTGAAGGGACAAGTACGCTTTTTGAATTGGACTATTTTGATCGTTCTGCCTATTTAACTCAAAGTGGACAGCTCTATGGTGAATCCAGCGCAATGGCCTTTGGCAAAGTTTATGTTTTTGGTCCCACTTTTAGAGCAGAGAAGTCTAAAACACGTCGACATTTAACGGAATTTTGGATGATAGAGCCTGAAATTGCTTACTGTGATTTAGAAGAGAATATGGAATGGGCAGAAAAACATGTGAGCTATGTTGTTCAA
This sequence comes from uncultured bacterium, assembly GCA_964428745.1. Classification (GTDB taxonomy): domain Bacteria; phylum Fidelibacterota; class Marinisomatia; order Marinisomatales; family TCS55. The sequence goes on from CAYRYZ010000019.1 coordinate 25,382, forward strand.
TGGTGTTTAGATAATTGTAAGGAAGAGCTAAAAGTTTTAGAAAGAGATACTGAAAAATTAGAAAAAGTAGTGCCACCTTTTCCACGTATTACCTACGATGAAGCTGCAAAAATGTTAAAAGACAAAGGTTCAGATTTTACCTATGGTTCTGATTTTGGGGGAACAGATGAAACGATAATTTCTGAAGAATTTGATCGTCCCGTCATGATTCATCGCTGGCCTGCAGAGATCAAGGCTTTTTATATGAAACGAGACCCGGAAAACGAAAAATTAGCTCTTGGAGTTGATATGATTGCCCCAGAGGGTTTTGGTGAAATTATTGGAGGCGGTCAACGAGAAGATGATCATGATACGTTATTAAAAAGGATTAAAGAGCATAAATTACCAATTGAACCCTTTCAATGGTATTTAGATCTTAGAAAATATGGTTCGGTGCCTCACTCAGGTTTCGGTTTGGGTATCGAACGAACTGTTGGCTGGATATGTGGCACAAAACATATTCGTGAAACTATTCCTTACCCTAGAACCATGTATAGGATTGAGCCTTAGCATAGTATGAAAATTGCCCTCTGTCAGATCAATCCCACTGTTGGTGCAATAAAGCAAAATAAACAACTAATATTAGATAGATACGCTGAGGCAATTGGCCTAGGCGCAGAATTAGTCGTTTTCCCTGAATTAGTTTTGATTGGTTATCCTCCTCAAGACTTACTACTTAGAAAACAATTTATCAAAAATGCACAGATTGCATTAGATGAAATTGCAGAGCAGTCTACAACGCCTATCATCTTAGGAAGTACGCTGGCTGAGAATGATAATCTATATAATTGCTCTTTTGTTTGCGCAAATGGTCAGGTCATTGATCATTATAAAAAGATTCTATTACCCACTTATGATGTTTTTGATGAAGCTCGATATTTTAAAAGTGGAGATAAACCAGTAGTCGTTGAAGTCCAAATTGGCTCAAATAATAAAAAGATCGGGTTGCAGATTTGCGAAGATTTATGGGATTATACCTATTCACGTAATCTTGCTGATCAGCTTAAAACCGATGGGGCAGAATTGATCATAAATATATCTGCTTCACCTTATCGAGCAGGTAGGCTGGTAGATCGTTGCAACCTTATTCAAGAAAAAGTAAATTATACTGAACTTCCGTTTTTGTATTGCAATTTAGTTGGCGCTCAAGATGAGCTTATTTTTGATGGTCAATCGGTTGCATATGATGGAAAAGGTAATTTGATTGCGCAAGGGAAAGCGTTTGCCGAAGAGCTCATGATGTTCGACCTTGATAATCAAGAATCCCTTGAATTGAATGTCGCAAAAAGGGAAGAAAAAATTTATAATGCACTCGTTCTGGGTGTTAAAGATTATTTTAGAAAGACCGGTCACTCTGAAGCTGTATTGGGCTTAAGTGGTGGTATTGATTCAAGTTTAACTGCTTGTATTGCAGTTGACGCACTTGGGAATGAGAATGTTCATGGTGTGTCTATGCCTTCAAAGTATTCTAGTCAGCATAGCAAAGATGATGCCAAAAAATTATCAGATAATCTTGGAATCGATTATCAGATTGTCTCAATAGAATCGATTGTTGATTCTTTTGAGCATTCACTTAAAGCTAGTTATAATGGAGCTAAGCCTGACGTTGCGGAAGAAAATATTCAAGCGCGAGCAAGAGGTAGTATTATTATGGCTTTATCTAATAAATTTAATTGGCTTGTATTATCAACTGGAAATAAAACAGAATTAGCAATGGGTTATTGCACATTATATGGTGATATGAATGGAGGACTATCTGTGATTTCAGATCTTTCTAAAACAGATGTTTATGCCTTGTCTCGCTGGGTGAATGAAAATTCTGGTTCAGAAAGAATACCATTAAACTCGATTGAAAAAGCACCTTCAGCTGAATTACGACCAGACCAAGTTGATCCATTTGATTATGATGTTGTAAGCCCTCTGGTCACGGATCTTATTGACAACCAAGTGTCTCCATCTCAATTGATAGAAGAAGGAGCTGACCCAGAGTTAGTTGAAGATATTTCTAAAAGGATTCGGATGAATGAATATAAAAGACGGCAAGCAGCACCTGGATTACGTGTAACTTCTAAGGCTTTTGGAATGGGTAGAAGAGTCCCAATTGTTAATCAGTATGATGAATTGAACCATGATTAAACGTATAATATTAATTTGTTTTCTATTTTCACTAGTAATGGGTCAAAAACGATCCCCAGCCATGTACTGGCAGTCCCTAGATATGAAAGAAAAAGTCGCATTTATTAATGG
>CAYRYZ010000020.1:0-27168 GCA_964428745.1 uncultured bacterium
TAGAAGCATGTAAAAATTATTATATGAATTATCTTACTGGTTTTTCAGATATAGAGTTCACTATTCTTGAGGCAATAGGTCAAGGAGATAAACTCGTAAAGCATTGGAATTTTAAAGGTACACACACAGGAGATTTTTTTGGTATGCCAGCTTCTGGAAATAAGTTGAACCTATCAGGTACTACACTTGTAACAATGAAAGATGGTAAGATTGCTAAAGAACAAGATTTTTTTGATGTAATGTCTATGGTATCACAACTAACAGCTGGGGATGTAAATGCTGATGGAACAAAACCTGGAGTAAATTAATTTCCAATTGCCAGATTAATCTCACTTTCTAAATCATCAAGATTAATCATATACATTTGTAAAATAGATATTTTGTATTCTAGATATCTTTTAAGCATAACGAGTTTGGCTTTTAATTTATCATCACTATTAATTGCATCATTTAAGATCTCTGAATAACGATTAATAGATATCTTAGCATTATCCCTTGCTAAAATTACATCAGGGTGATTTATTGTAAGAAAAGGAAGGAAACTTTGCTTTAATTGTTTTTCATGCTCAACTGCTGTTTCAATGTATGAGAATGATGTATTATGTAACCGACTTAGGAACTCTTTAACTTTATCAGAATTAACATACTTAAGATCTCCGGAATTAATTATTGAATAGTATCTATTTAAAGGAGGATCAAAAACTCTATAAAGAACCATGAATGTCTCAATTCTGATCTTACTAGTTGTAATCTTTAAAATAGATTTAATATCAAAACTTCTATTATTAGGATATAGGAATTCATTTAACAAGCTAATATCCATCTCCCATGTTTTTTTTATTCCATCACAGTAATATTTAATCTCATTATTTTCCATTTGAAGGCTGGTCAATACCTTAATTCTTTCTTTCTCATTTTGATTATCAATGGATAATTCATTCAACCAGAATGAAACTGTTATACCCAATATAATCACCACAAATTCGATTGAATATTTTATAAGATATTTTTTTATCATTTTATGAATGAAAAAATTGTATCACGGTAATCATTTAACCGTAACACTCCAATCAAGTATTCCAGTAAAATTTTTGGTTATAATCATGGCTTTCTTTGGTTGGGTACTTGCTGCAGTATTTAATTCAGCAATATCACCGATTATTGAATATTTGTAGATCTCTCCTCCACTATTATCTTCCAATTTAATCAAAGTAGTATCGTTACCTTTGGTTTCGGTTACAATTAAACTTGAAGCAAGATTTTGGCCTTCTGGCAAATTGAAGGATAATTCTATTGTATTGTCTGAACTATAATTGTCTGCTCTCAAAATAAAAGAAAAAGCAGACGTCGTATTAATAATTGCAGGCATATTTTTTACAAGACCATGATCTGCTTCTGAAGGTCCAACACATCCAATAAAAAGCGTAGTGACAATAATTAAAAATACATTTTTCATTCGCTCAATTTTTCTTGATCATCTAATTGACCTAATTGAAGTTCATTAATTTTATCCATTGGCTTTTCTAATTGATTTTTTCTTGTAGAGACTAATTTCTCAAAATGACTTTGTACTGTTCCAATTGTGTTACCCAGCTTATCCATTTGTGCTAAAAATTCATTCCACTGTTTTCTAAATACACCCATTAGCTGCTGTACTTCACTTGCTTTTTGTTCCATAGAAAAATTTGATACAGATTGACGAATTAATGAAAGAACCGCATATAGAGTCACGGGAGAGCAGAGTAAAACTTTTTTCGATAATGAAAAATCAATTATATCTCTGTCCTCTTGGTTGAGAAATGCATAAATACTTTCATTGGGGATGAACATCAAAACATAGTCCACGGTACCTGACTCAGGATCAATATATGTACGCTTTTCTATAGATTTAATATGATTTCTAACATCTCTCAAGAAAGCTTTTTTCTCTTTCTCTTGCTCATTATCATTATCAGTATCTAAAAACTTTTCATAATGTGTTAATGGAAATTTGACATCCATATTTATACATTTTTGATCAGGCAGCATGAAAGTAAAGTCAGGACGACCCTCATCCATTTGAGATTGCTTTTCAAAATTAATACCTTCTATCAATCCCATAAAATTGAGAATATCTTCTACCATCTTTTCACCCCACTGCCCCCTAGCTTGAGAGCTGGATAAAACACGTGACAGTTTGGTTGTGGTATCAGCTAAATCTCCAATGCCTTTTTGTGATGTTTCAACCTGACCTTTTAACTCGTTAGTTGATTTATCCAAACCTTCTAATTTCTTTTTCATTTCAACTAAAGATTGATCAATTAATTCTTTTTTTTGTTCTAGTTGACCATCAGATGATTTAACCAATTCAGAAAATTTGTTTTCAGCGAGCTTAAGGAATGTTTCCAGATTTTGATCCAATGCTTGTTTTGAAAGATTCCCAAATTCTGCTTTTAATTGTTCCTGATTAGATTGGACAGAATCAATCTCTTTTTGACGGATTAACCAAATAATTAAACCACCCAAAAGGAATCCAAATAAAAATAAAATGATACCTATTGTCAGACTCACTATTCTGTTTCTCCCTTCAATCCTAACTCTTCTGCTTTTTCAGCAAGTGCATCAATAACAAATTGAATATGTTCAGTTAAATCTACACCCAATTCTTCAACACTTTGAAAAATATCTTCTCTTAATACAGAGGCAGCAAATGATTTTTGTTTCAATTTCTTTATTACAGATTTCGGCTTCACCTCAAAGATAGATTTTGAGGGACGAACATATGTTACAGCAAAAATAAACCCGGTTAATTCATCTACAGCAAATAAAGCTTTAGCCATATCTGTTTCTCTTGATACACCGGTATAAGTCGCATGACCCATAATCGCCTGAGTAATCGATTCTGGATAACCTTTCGATTTAAGTATCTCATTACCTTTATAAGGGTGTTCTTCAATAGTTGGATTCATTTCATAATCAAAATCGTGCATGAGACCTGTTATACCCCATTCATTAGGATCTCCATTATATTTCACTGCCATTTTTCTCATGGCCTGCTCAACTCCCAGTGCATGACGACGGAGACTATCCGTTTTGGTGTATTCATAGAGTAATTTCATTGATTCTTCTCTTAAAGGATAATCCGACATTAGATACCTATTAAGTCTACCACCAAACGAATCATTTCACCTGTTGCTAATCCATTGTTTTGATAAGGAAGATCTTTATTGCCCCAGGCTGATCCGGCAATATCGAAATGGCACCAAGGTATATCTTCTTGAACAAATGAATTCAGAAATGCACCTCCAGCAATAGAGCCAGCTTGTCCTGGGGCACCTAAATTTTTAACATCTGCAATCTTTGATTTTACTTGATCTAAATATTCTGTCCAAAGTGGGAATTCCCATACTTTTTCACCTGTAATCTTTGATGAAGATTTAATTTTTTCAATTAAGGATTCATCTGTTCCCATTATCCCAGTTGCAACATGTCCTAATGCAACAACGACCGCGCCTGTAAGAGTAGCAAAGTCTAAAATAAATTCAGGATCATAGTGTTTAGATGCATAAGATAATGCATCAGCCAAGATTAGCCTTCCTTCAGCATCAGTATTTAAGACTTCAATTGTTTTTCCATTATATGCGTTGAGGATATCGCCAGGCCGATATGCTTTATCTCCACTCATATTTTCTGTTGATGGAATAATACCTACAACATTCATTTTTGGCTTCAACTCTGAAATGGTTTTCATAACACCTAGAACGACACCGGCACCACACATATCATATTTCATCTCATCCATTTTAGATGCTGGTTTGATAGAAATCCCTCCACTATCAAATGTCAAACCTTTACCAACCAGGATTTTTGGCTTTTGGGATTTTGCCCCCCCCATATATTCGATGATTATAAACTTAGGCGGAATTTCTGTTCCAGAGGCAACGCCAGATAGTGCCCCCATACCCATTTTAGTAAACTCATCTCTTTCAAAAACAGTTACTTTCATATTAGCAGATTTTCCAATTGATTTTGCATTCTCTGCTAAATGAGCTGGAGTGGCAACATTCCCCGGCCTGTTTTCTATATCTCGTGCCAGACAAACTGCATTAGCAATCGTAAAACCTTTTAATATAGCTTTTTTACTGCCGCCAATAACTATAGCAGAATTCATTTCAAAGGGATCTTCTTCTATCGTTTTGAATTCATTGAATTGATAACTGCCAAGGACTAAACCTTCAGCAACAGCTTGAGATATATAACTATCTTTAGCATCTTTAGGAATTAACAAACTTACAGAACTCACCTTATGTGTGATGCATAATTTTGATACACCAGCAGCACCTTTACGCAGTATTTCAGAATTCAATTCGCCCTGCTTACCTAATCCAAATACAAAAGCAATTGTCCCTTTCTTCCCTACAACAGTTTTAACCTCACCAATTTTACCTTTAATTAGATTTGCAGATAACACATTAGAAATTCCTCTTCCCAATTCACGATTAACACCTTGAAGTTGACGTGATAGTTTTAAATTATCGTAGATTCCCACGGCTATAGCATTTGTTTTATTTTTGCGCCAATCACCTGAGGCATGTTTAACATTAGAAAGATGTGACATAATATTCCTTATTTGTATTGATTTAAGCTTTAAGTAACATTAAAATTACTATTTTCAATTATATTTTCAAATAATGCAATAAATAAATTAACTTAATAACTATTAATGATCATAATTAAAGGAAAAATAACAAAATGATTTATAATCCAATAAATTTAGATAAGAAATTCAAGAAATTTTCCGATTACTGGTCTCCAAAAGTTATTGGTGAAATGAACAATTATCAATTTAAACTAGCTAAAGTTCAAGGAGAGTTCATTTGGCACCAACATTTGGATACGGATGAAACATTTTTTGTAATTGAAGGACAATTGACAATAGAATTTAAAGATGGTAGGGTTGATATTGGCCAGGGTGAAATGTATGTCGTCCCCAAAGGTGTAGAACATAAACCAATGGCGACCAAAGAATGTCACATTATGATCATTGAGCCCAAGGGAGTAACAAATACAGGAAATAAAATGGATAGTAAATTAAAAGCAGATAACGATGTATGGATATAATACATTTATTTGTTTTAACACCTAATTTGAGCCACCGATAAGACTCTCAACCACACTAGGATCAGCTAGTGTTGATGTATCACCCATATTCTCAAAATCTCCTTCAGCGATTTTCCTTAATATTCGTCTCATTATTTTTCCAGATCGCGTTTTAGGTAAAGCTGGAGAAAATTGTATTTTATCTGGCTTTGCATGAGGGCCAATTTCTTCAGCAACTTTTTTGTTAATACTATCTTTAATATCATCACTTGACTCTACTCCAGTCATAAGCGTAACGAAGGCAAAAATCCCCTGCCCTTTAATATCATGAGGAAAGCCTACTACCGCAGCTTCAGCAACTCCTTCTGTCTTTCCAATGCCTCCTTCAACTTCTGCCGTCCCAATTCGATGACCTGATACATTTAAAACGTCATCTACTCTCCCTGTAATCCAATAATATCCATCTTTATCTCGTTTTGCACCATCTCCAGTAAAATAATATCCTGGAAATTGTGAAAAATAAGTATCCATAAAACGTTGATGATCTCCATATACTGTGCGCATCTGCCCAGGCCATGATGATTTTATGGCTAATAAGCCTGAAACATCATTGCCTTCAATCTCATCTCCTTTCTCTGTCAAAAGGACGGGCTCAATGCCTAAAAAAGGGAATGTTGCTGAGCCTGGTTTGGTGGGTGTAGCCCCAGGTAAAGGAGCTATCATAATACCTCCTGTTTCTGTCTGCCACCATGTATCTACAATTGGGGATTTTTCTTTACCAATAATACTATGATACCACATCCATTCCGGCTCTTTTATTGGTTCGCCAACTGTACCCAACAAACGTATCGATGATAAATCATGATTTTCAACCCAACTATTGCCCTCCTTCATAAGTGCCCTTAGCGCTGTTGGAGCTGTATAAAACAAATTAACCTTATGTTTATCTACTACATCCCAAAACCTACCATAATCTGGATAATTAGGGACGCCTTCAAACATTATTGTTGTTGCACAATTTGAAAGAGGACCATATACAATATATGAGTGACCAGTAATCCATCCAATATCAGCTGTACACCAGTAAATATCTTCAGGTTTATAATCAAAAATCATTTCAAAAGAAAAATTGGTATATAACAAATAACCACCAGTTGTATGAAGAACACCTTTGGGTTTCCCAGTTGACCCAGAAGTATATAAAATGAATAAGGGATCTTCAGAATTCATTTCAACAGGATCACATTCATCACTTGCTAAAGACATTTTATCATCCCACCAAACATCTCGATTCTTATCCATTGCTACTGGTTCCCCTGTTCGCTTTACGACTACTACATGTTTAATTGACGGGGTCTGAGAAACAGCTTTATCAGCATTACTTTTCATGGGAATATTTTTTTTAGTACCTCGAACTCCAGTGTCTTGAGTGATTAATATTTTACATGAAGAATCATTTATTCTATCTCTTAAAGAGTCAGGGCTAAAGGCTCCAAATACGACAGAGTGAACTGCTCCAATTCTTGCGCAAGCCAACATAGCGATAGGTAATTGAGGAACCATTTGCATATATAAACATACTCTATCACCTTTTTCAACGCCGAGACTTAGAAGAACATTAGAAAATTTTTTTACTTCTTTTAGGAGATCTTTATAGGAGAAATGTTGGTCCTCTGCAGGATTGTTTCCTTCCCATATTAAAGCTATACGATCTCCATTACCTGATTCAATATGTCTATCAAGACAGTTATAGCTCGCATTAAGACTTCCTCCTTCAAACCATTTTATATCTCCTTTAGAATAATCGAATGATCCAACAGAGTCCCATTTATTATACCAATTGAGTCGGCTAGCTTTTTCTTCCCAAAATTTATTTTGATCTTCAATAGATCGTTTATATTCTTTATAATAATGATCCATTGATTTAATATGAGCTTCATTAGATAATTTTTCTTGTGGATAAAATAATTTTTCTGACAACTATTGCTCCTTATTCTAAATAAACATTTTTTGAGAGGATCCATCCAGAAGAATAATTATATGAATTTTGTTTTTCTAAATAAATTCTTACACGACCATACAAACGATCTCCAGCAACTTTTGATATTGCTAACTGCTCCCCCTCATTTAATAAAAATAATACATCCGAACCATTTTCTGGACCTTTTCTAAATGGTGCAAGATCAGTTATAACTGAATAAATAGATTCTCCTTTTAAGAGATTTAACTTCGAAAGCTTCACAGTTTTTTCAGATAATCCTTTTGGGACGATCAAACTCTCTGTCCATATCGGGAATAGGCCATTTGTATTGATTAGCATTATAACGTCATCTTCTCTACTTCTTGAGGCTGGAACCCTGACTCTTGTATAGCCCATACTATCAGTCATAGTTGTTGTTAATACATCACCAGATTGAGTTATTCTAATCTTGCCAAATGAAACAGGTTCACCAGTTGCCTGATCAACTATATTTAATTTTATTATATCTGATACATAAGTAACAATAAATGGGTGCAAATCAATATTGCCCTTACCTCCATTAAACATCCTATATTGCACATTGTAGTCTCCACCTAAGGGTTCTAATTTTGCTACATTGCCTAAGCTATCAGGATTCAAAATATTTTCTGGAATCACTATTTCTAATTTTTCACCTGGGAAAAATAATTTAGTTATGTATGGTTCAGCTGGTCGATTACGGGGGTAAAGGCTTAATCGATATGCGGTTGGTGAAACCGTGGCAGACTTTATTTCAGCATTTATTGTAACTGAACTTGCTTCTACTCCCTTTGCAATATTCATAGAATCCTGTTGGACCGTTTCTTGTTGTGCAAAACAGTAGGTATATACCCATAATAAGAATATAAATATTTTTGATTTATTAAAGAGACTTTCCATGAGGCATTTTATGATATTTTCCATCATTATCTTTTTTGACAGAAACCATTACAACTGTTGCTACACAAGCTAATCGAGGCTCTGAATTTCGACCTTCAGCATATGCCTCTACTTCTATTTTATAGGATGTGGTTCCAATCTCAACTACTTTTGCAGTAAAATTAACCCAATCACCCAAATAAACTGGCTCCTTGAATTCAACTTGCTCTATCGTTCTCGTCACTGCACCATCAACATCTGTACCTTTTAATAATCTATGAGAAACTTTTGCAGCCGCAAGATCAACCCAAGCAATCATTTGCCCACCAAATAAGGTTCCAACAACATTAATATGGTCCGGCATAACAAACTGTGAATATTTTGCTGAAAATGAATGCATTTAACTATTTCCTTTCGTAAAAAATATGCATTATAAATTACAATGTAAAAGCCCCGCAAATAGACTCTCGAGAAAATCTTTTTCCTCTGAAGAGCACGCCACACCTGCGAGGCTTCTTAAAAGTTTATTTGTTTTCCACTATTTAATTCAAGTCTTTTATTATTGAGCTTCTTAATATGATTCAGATACTCTTTCTCCTTCGTGTAAATCAACTTTTGTCAAAAGAAAACCACCAGAAATAAACAGTATAATAATTGATAAAATACCTAATCGTGGATTCCCAGTAATTAATCCTATATAGCCCATCATTGGAGGTCCTATGATAGCTGCTAATTTTCCTAACATATTATAAAATCCAAAGAATTCAGCCGCTTGTTTTTTGGGAATTATCCTTGAGTACATTGATCGGCTTAAAGCCTGAATACCACCTTGAAAGCATGCTATCATGATTGCTAATACGTAAAAATGCCATTCTTTAGATACAAATGCACCAAAAATTGTAATAAATGTATACCCAATAATGGCAGTATAAATTGCATTTTTAATACCAATCTTAGATGAAAACCAGTTATAGATCAAAGTAGCCGGGAAAGCAACAAATTGAACCAGTAATAATGCTGTTATAAGAGAATTGGCAGGAAAGCCAATACTTGCTCCATAGTCAACCGCCATTCTAATAATTGTGTCTACACCGTCAATATATAGCCAATATGCCATAAGAAAAGTTCCAACGACTTTAAGTTCTCTAATCTTAGTTAAAGTTGATATAAATTGGCTGAATCCTTCTTTAACTGCTGAACAAATTCCAATAGGATCATGAATTTTAGGTTCTTTTACAAATAGTATGATTGGAATAGAAAAAACAGCCCACCAAACAGCAACAGATATAAATGATAGTCGTATAGCAGTCGCCCCATCAGGGATTCCAAAATAATGTGGTTGCAAATACATCAATACATTGATTAAAAAAAGTAATCCTCCCCCTATATATCCCAAAGAAAATCCCATAGATGATGCATAATCGAACTTATCTTTAGATGCCACAGCTGGTAATAATGAATCATAAAAGATATTACCAGCCATAAAGCCAATAGAAGCTATGATATAAAATAAAATGGCAATCTGCCAATGTCCCTGATCAACTATCCATAACCCTCCAGTAGCAATTATTCCTAGAAATGCAAAAAATATTAATAATTTTTTCTTTGCTGTACCCCTATCAGCAATCGCACCAATAAATGGAGCAAGCGCAGCAACTATAATAGATGCAATAGAGTTACCTAAACCCAAATACCATGTACTAAGTGTCACACTATCAGTAGTTGACCAATATTCCTTAAAAAATACTGGAAAAAATCCCGCCATAACTGTTGTTGCAAAAGCACTATTTGCCCAATCATATAAAGACCAAGCTAGAATCGATTTATTTGAATTGATCATTTAATAATTTAATTAATATAGCGTACTACCAAGCTTGGAAGTAAGAGCTTATACGAATCCAACTTGATCTATACCCAAATGAGTGCTTTGTCAATATAGGTACAAACCACCTTGCTCCGAACTCTAATTCGAAAGGTATAGGCCCAAACCGATCGAAAGAGTCAACATTTAATAGATTAATTTTTATTAATTGAGACGATATTGATTTTTTAGTATCAAAATTTTGGCGTTCCACCATCCATTTATCCCAAGAATCATTATTTGAAAAATATTTATCTCTATCTGAAATCATCCAATCCATGCCCATTGAAATAAAACATTTCTTAGGTAACACTTCTATTTGTCCAATTAATGAACCATACAACTGGCTTCCCTTATCATACAGGACTGAACCAATTGAACGCGCAATAGAGTCTGGGCTTATAGTTTCGCTGACTGCTAAAAAAGAAATTTCAGGATTAATTTGATTTCTACTAAAAATTGAAATACTGGTCGACCAATTAATATTAATTAATCGACCTTTAAATTTCCTATAAAACTCTCCAAATGTTTTTAGCCTCCATTGAGTCAAGCCTCTTCCTATCGGTAATTGCTTAAACTGATATGGTATGCCATTCTCATCAATATCTTTTGAATTAAATTTTTCAAGTGGTTTAGCAAAGGGCATTATCATATAAACTCCACTATAAAGAGAATATTTATTTTTTCCTCCTCTCCAAGAAGGATTGCCAATAACTAATAGGTTAAATCCTACAGTTACATCTCCTAATCCTGATGTAAATTTGTTTTTAGGATGATATAAATTCATTAGAGTGTCTATATCTGCTGAAGGGGATAGCCAAGTATGAGTTTGATTATATTTTTTTACTATAGGAATATTCATTATAAAGTTAGATCGATTTGTAACTCCATACTCAATTAGAATAGATTGTGTGTTTATATTATTTATCCAATGCTGATTTATTATATGAACAGAGGTATCTAATTGATAAGGAAAGTCATTCCAACCATTCCTTCCGTCATGACCTTTCCAATTTCCTACTTTATTATTTTGTTCAAAACTCAGTCTCCAAACATTTTGAGGAATGGTAAAATGAGTTTGTGCAATAGTTATAGTTATAAGAAATAAAGGGAGGAAGATTCTTATAGTCATCGATTATTCATACAAAAGAAATTTTTGTCTAAACTCATTGAATTTCAATACATCTTTTAGCCATAATGGTGGTAAATAATTTGCTGGTTTCCCTTGAGCAGCAAAAAGTCTTAGTTGACTATGACCAAATAACATATCAATGCGATTTAACTCATCCCATTTGAATTCATTTGGGTATAATTGATTTGCTAAGATCATAATTGAAGTTGCTGTTGCTAATGGATCAAATCGGTTTGGATCTGTTATGAGAATATCTACTCCATTACAAACTTTATTTACATGCAATGGGATTGCTTTATCCGCTGTTTTTTTTCTAGGTATATATTCAACTACTCTAAATTCTACACCAGGTAAATCGAGCTTAATTAACTTTTCAGCTAAATGAAATCCAGATAGCCATGGTGCGCCTGCTCGCATATATGGACGATCAGTTCCTCTACCATCATTTAGATTGCTTCCCTCTATTAATCCAAAACCAACGTAAGATAAATTTGCCCTAATATCCCCAATGTTTGGGTGAGGGCTAATCCAAGGGTGTTCTGATTTATCCAGCCAATATGATCTCTTCCAATTAGCCATTGGAATAATAGTCAGATTAGCTCTCTTCATATCTTTAATCCATCCCATCTCATTCGCCATGATTGAAAGTTCGCCAATAGTCATGCCATGGCGTATTGGGATTAGATGATATCCTTCAAAAGACTGAAATTTTTCTCTTACTACTGGACCGTCTATTCTATCTCCCCGCAATGGATTTGGACGATCTAACACTATGACCGGTATCCTCCATTCGCTTGCGACTTCTAGAATTTTTGTTATTGTTGCCAAATAAGTAGAATACCTAACTCCAGTATCTTGGAGATCAATCAAAATCAAATCTAAATCTTTTACAGACCATTCTGGAGGCTTGACATTTCTACCAAAAACCTCAACTATTCTTGCATTATGAATCGGATCAAATTTTTCTTTTCCTTCAATTTTAAACCGCTCATTTTGATCAACAAATAATCCAAATTGGGGAGTAAATATTACTTCTACATCAATTTTAGATTGAGATTTTAATAAATCTAAGAGATGTACTCCTTTTCTATTAACAGCAGTTTGGTTTGTAAAAACTCCTATGCTTTTATTGTACAATGGTTTGAAATCCATTTGCTCAAGAATATCTAATCCATAAAAAATTGATGAATGAAAAGATAAATCTGGTACTGGCATTACTACACTATAATTGTAGGTTTGGCTAGAAAGTAAAGTAAATCCAACAATATTTAATAATATTATACGTAGAATATGTTTTTTTCGTTTCATAAATATGTTAATATAATATCTTCTATAAAATTAATTTTTATAGATCCTTTCAGTTCTGCCACCAATACTTGTTGAAATAACATAAGGAGTGGAATCAATATGGTTTGCTATGGTTTCCATCTTTATCTTTTCATTCTCATTTGATCCGAATAATAAAACTTCATCTCCAATTGTTGGCTCCACTTCTTCAAAATTTACCATGAATTGGTCCATACAGATTCGACCAGCTATTTCAAAAGATCTACCTTCAAAACTTACAAAACCTTCTTTATACCATGACCTAGGAAATCCGTCAGCGAACCCACATTGAATTACACCAATATTTGTATCTGATTCTGTTTTATATATACCGCCATAACTCACTTTTGTACCTGACAAGGTCCGTCTGACTTGAACTACAGATGCTTTAAACTCCATAACAGGATCAATTATTATTTCTTGTGGTACTTCATTAGAAGGATATGCTCCATACAACATCATCCCTACTCGAACATGAGTCATCCTATTCTGATCAAGATTTAATAAAGCCCCGCTATTTGAAAAATGAATAGATTTAAATGAGACTCCCCCTTCATCAGCTAATTTTAAAACGGCGTTGAACTTTTCAAGTTGATTTTGAGCGTAAGATAGATCTCCTTCATCTGCCGTTGAAAAATGAGAATAAATTCCTTCACAATTAATTCGAGGATATTTTTTTAATGCTTTTATTGCTTCAAATGCATCATTAAAATCAATCCCAAGTCGAGTCATACCTGTGTCCACTTTTAAATGAAAAATTGGTGAAATCCCACCATTGTTAATATAATTATCTATTTCCAAAAAATCAGGCTTATCACATATATTAAGAATTAAATTATTTTTTACTGCATCACTTAATCGATTTATATCCATTCTACTAAAAACTAATATTTCTGATTGGACACCTGCATTACGAAGCTCAATCCCCTCATCAATCGTAAATACTGCAAAAGATTTACAACCGTTTTTCTCTAGTGCCAATGCACATTCTACGCTTCCATGTCCATAAGCATTTGCTTTAACAACGGACATTATTTGCTTATTTGGAAATTTTTTCTTTATTAACTCATAATTGGCGCATAACCTGTCTAAATGAATTATAGCTTTAGGGTTACTGGTCACATCAATCTATATTTATTTAATAAATAGGGTTTAAGTGAACTAAAATTTTTAAAAATCTTAGTGCTACATGCCATGATCCATCCGCTCAAATCTGCATCAGGAAGTTTATTAATCAAAAAAACAGGTTTTTTTGATTCATAGGCTATCGTCACTTCTGCATGCGTTCCTGCACCTTTTAGCACATTATGATTCCAAAGACAGATAACATAATCAGTATGGTGGCGAACATTCTCAATATCATAATCAACACAAATACGAATAAAGTCGGCATATTTCTTTGGATCTGAAATTTTCCAACTCCGATAATCATTTGCTCCATATTTATCAATTAATTTTGCCGATTGGATAACTGGGTCATAAACTTCATGGCCTAGGTTATCATATAACCATTTAGTTAAATTTTTTCGCCAACCAGATCCTTCATCATCAGCGAATTCCATCGCTCCAGAGAGGTAAACTATCATTGCTTCAAAGTCCGTTTTAATATGAAGCCATTAATCCATGTCCATACAAATCCTGTTAATATTGGAACTAAGATCCATATCCAATTAATATGATTTGAAAAAAGAAAGCCTCGTAATTCAGAAAGAATCAAGCTAAAAGGGTTATAAGTAAGTACTGTACCAAGAATTTTTGGGTAAAATTCAAATTCAAATAGAATACCGGTTCCAAATATCATAAAAAAGAATAATATTATAATCATAGATAAGAAAGTTGTAATTCTCTCACTCAATATTGAGATAGTTAAAAGTAGATTAACAAAAAGAAATAAAAATGTAAAACCATAAAGAGGGATGGCTATATAAGAATACCAATGTAGTGACTGAGATAATAGGAATGATAGAATAATCATAGATAATATTCCATAAATGAGTGATTCAACGATAGCTGTAAGTAGAAATCCTCCTACCAAATAAAACTTACTATATGGTGCTAATGTAATCGGTATGAATGACTTTTTATGGATTCTTAAATCAAATAAGTCTCTATATAAAACAGCATAGGCTGACAAAATAGAAACAAGTAAAACAATACCAGGGAATACCCAAATTTCATACGGTATTTTATCTAATGAATAAATAAAGATATTTTTCATTACCATCGTAAGAGTGATATGTAATAGTAGCGGAATCAATACCGCAAATGCAATTGTTGACATAAATCTATGTCTTAAAAGCCAATATCTTCTAATTAACAATGCTTTTATCAATGTATACCATCTTTTGCATATTTTGCATCCATGAGATCTTGTAATCCAAGTTTTTTTACACGAATATCCTTCATCACAGATGAAGCGGCAGCATTTAATACTTCAAAGAAGACGCCTCTTTGTCGTCCATAAAAATGAATACTATGACCAATACGAGAAGGATTTTTAACTTTTGGCAATTTAGTTAATACCTTAAATAATTCATCAGAAAGATCTTCAAATTCAATTTGAAATTGGTGGTATTCGAATGTACTTCCAAGAAGTCGATCTAAACTTCCATCTAAAGCAATTTTTCCATCTTCAAGAACTAAAATTCGATCGTGAGCTTCTTCTACTTCTTGTAAGGATTGGCTAACATATACAATAGTCTTTTCTTTTTTAAAACGAAGTAGTAAGTCCCAGGTTTGACGATAAGATTCAGCATCCATAAAAGCAGTTGGGTCATCTAAAATAAGTATTTCAGGATCATGGATTAATGCACGAATTATCATACCTTTTTTTATTATCCCTGGAGAAATATCCTTAACCATTTTCTTAAGATAAGTTGTGATGTGAAGCTCTCTAGAAAGTTGAATCATTCTAGTGTTAATGGTTTCCATGCTTTCACCATAAAGCATTCCTATAAACCGTATATTTTCTTCAAGTGTTAACCATGGATCTAGATCTAATTCGTGAGGCACAAACCCTAAAGATAGCATAGCTTCATTACGCCTTTTTTTTGAATCTAACCCATTGATAAAAATCTGACCATATTCTTGATATTCTATACCAGAGATAACTCTTAAGAGCATTGATTTGCCAGCTTCATTATCGCCTATAATTGCGACTAACGATCCCTTTTCTATACCAAAAGTCAAACTGGCAAGGATTGTTTTGTCTCCTACCAATTTTCCTACCTTTTTAAGTGTAATACTTGCTTCCATTAATGTGCCTCATACCAAGATTTTCCATACCCACTGTCAACAACTATGGGGACACTTATGGGAAGAGATTTCTCCATTTCTTCAACAACCATTGATTGAAGTATTTCAATTTCACTTTTAGGAACTTCAAAAACTAATTCATCATGAACTTGCAAAATCATTTTTGTCACCATTTTATCAGATTCTAATTTATGTTGAATAGCAATCATAGCTAGTTTAATCATTTCTGCATTGGTTCCTTGAATAGGCATATTTATAGCCATCCTCTTTGCTGCTTCACGATGAAGATGGTTGCTGCTATCAATATCCCATACTGGCCTTCTACGTCCGAGCATTGTTTCAACAAATTGATTTTTACGAACTTCTTCAAGTGTTATATCAATATAATCTTTAATTCCTGAATACATTTCAAAGTAGGTTTGAATAATTGATTTCGCTTCCTTTACCGGAATCCCTAATTCTTGACTCATTCTAAATGGGCCTGCTCCATAAAGTAATCCAAAATTAACTATTTTTGCAGTTCGTCTCATATCAGGAAGAACATCTTTCATAGATACACCAAATACTAATGCAGCAGTTCTTTTATGGACATCTTCTCCTTTATTAAATGCATCAAGCAAAGCTTTATCCTGGCTTAAATGTGCCATAATTCTTAATTCGATTTGAGAGTAATCAGCTGATAAAATCAATTTTTCAGGATCATTGCTTTTAAATGCTTTACGAATCTTTTTCCCTTCTTCTGTTCGAATTGGTATATTTTGAAAGTTGGGATTACTTGATGATAAACGACCTGTTGCAGCTATAGTTTGATTAAATGTAGAATGAACTCGTTTGGTTGTATTATTGATTAATGTTGGAAAAGCATCAATATATGTATTTTTTAATTTATTTAATTTTCGATATTCCAAAACTAATTCAGGTATAATATGCTCATTCTTCAATCTCTCTAATACATTTTCAGCAGTAGAACGTTTCTTTACCAAAGGCAAACCTATTACATCAAATAAAATTGTTGCCAATTGTTGTGTAGAATTAATATTGAATTCAGTTCCTGCTTCATTATTTATTTTGCTTTTAAGCTGATCAATTATTTTGCCAAGATCTGTGGACATTTTTCCTAACATTTTTGCATCAATATATATCCCATTAAATTCCATCTCTAGAAGAACGGACAACAAAGGAATTTCAACTCTCGTAAAAAAGGTATATAAATCCTCTTCTTTTAATTCTTTAATTAAAATGTCTGTAAGCTGTAAAGCCACATCTGAGTCCTCTGCCGCATAAAAGGTAATTTTATCCAGCTCTATATCCGCCATGGAGATTTGTTGCCGACCTTTACCTATTAAGTCTTCGATAGGAACCATGCGATAATTCAATTTCTCAAGACTTAAGGTCTCCAATTTTAGATTCCTAGATTCAGGTTTTAGTAGATGAGCAGCAATCATAGTATCGAATTTTATTCCTTTTACATCAATGCCATGACGCTTAAGAATTAATCCATCAAATTTTATATTTTGTCCTGTTTTTGGAATTTTCTCATTTTCCATAATCGGTTTAATAATATCTAAAACAATCGATAATTGGTCATCAAACAGATCTGAAACTTTCTCTTTGAAATGAATAGGCAAATAAACACCTGTATTTTTTCTATTAGAAAATGACAATCCTACAATATCACAGTTCATAGTTTCTAATGAGGTTGTCTCAAGATCAAATGACAACCAAGAACCTTCTTCAATTGACTCTACAAAAGATTTTATTTCTTCAATTATTGTAAGAGATTTATAATTTTTTTCAGGTCTTTTTTCAATTGAAGGCGTTTCACCTTTTAATGCTCTTAATTGACTTTGAAGTCCTTGAAACTCTAATTCCTGAAAAAGTGAATCCAGTTCATTAATATTAAAGCCATCCGTTAACATATCATTAAAGCTTGTGTCTATTTTCATTTCAGTATCAATAGTAACTAATTCTTTGCTTAACAAAGCTTCATCATGACAATTTTGTAAACCTTCTCGCGCACGTTTATTCTTTACTTCATCAGCATGGTCTAAAGCTGATTCGAGTGATCCATATTCATCAATTAGCTTGACGGCAGTTTTTTCACCAACCCCTCTCACTCCTGGAATGTTATCAGATGAATCTCCCATAAGACCTAATAAATCAATAATTTTTTCAGGTGGTACACCCCATTTTTCTTTTACTCCTACTTTATCGTACACTTTAATATCAGCTTGTCTTCCAGATGGTGCATATAGAAAAATATTGTCATTCACTAATTGCATAAAATCTTTGTCACCACTGACTATGTATGAATCCAATTCATTCAAATCAGCTTGCTTAACTAACGTGCCTATAATGTCATCTGCCTCAAATCCAGGTTTTTCAATAGTAGGGATTCTCATTGCACTTAATAATTTCCACAGGTAGGGCAATTGATCTTGCATTTCTTCAGGCATCTTCTCTCGAGTTGCCTTATAATCCGGATATTTCTTATGGCGAAAAGTTTTTTTCGATGAATCGCTTGCTGCTACGAGATAATCAGGTTTTTCTTTACGTAACAACTTTAGTACTTGATTAGTAAAGCCAAAAAGTGCTGATGTGTGCATACCTTTGCTATTAATTAATGGATTACGTATCATCGCAAAATGAGCACGATAAAAAATAGCATATACATCGATTAAGAATAATCGTTTTCGCTTAGATAAATTATCTCCCATAGAAGTGTCAATTTAATTGAAATAGGTTATTAGATATAACCTTAAGTCTTTTTTGATTAAAAAGAATATGAAATACTTAAAAATGCATTCCTTGTGGATCCAGGCCAGTAATAGGCATGATAACCATCATAGTCATATCCGTACCCATAAGTTGAATATAGTTTATCAAATAAATTATTAATTTTTAACATCACGTCTAACTCATTCCATTTATATTGAGCACCAATATTCCAAATTCCATAAGAGTCAATTTTCCCAGCTTCAGTATTATATTTATCGATATACATCTGTCCAACACGACGCCAATGTAAAAAAAGCAAACCCGAATTAATTGGTCGATAATGCAGAAAAAAATTAAATAATGATTCAGGCACATTAGGTAGGCTCTTACCATTTGAAAAATAGTTCATAACCATAGCCCCATTTGCAGATGTACTCCATCTCGTATTTAATATAAACCCGGTTTCCCATTCAAACCCCATATGAGCAGTGGAATCTGCCGAATAATATTCGTATTCACCTTCTTGGTTTATATCTATATTTTTTAATTGTTCATTTAAGTATTGAATATTATAGCCATTAAGTCGAACATGACCCGTCCCTAAAGTGAAATCCATACCCCATTCTAAATTAGTTATGACTTCTGCAGCAGCCATAACTGGCGCACTCCATACATCATCTGCCTGAATAATTTGATTATCTGCAGGCTCTTTTTGTGATTTACCCCAATTAACAAATACATGCATAGAATCACCTATTGCCCAAACCATTCCTAATCGTGGATTAAAAAAATCCCAATCTGCTGAAAGGCTATGGCCAGAAGCATGCCCAATTGTTTTCTGATTTAAAGTCCAATGATGTTTTTGGCTTTGGAAATCTGCAGTTAGTGTAAATGGTTGATTCTGAGGATGCCATAAAAAATGTGTAAAAGAAGTAATCGAGTTCTTTTTAGCCAAATATTGGTAATATCTGTACCAGTCCTCTCCCAAAGTTGAGTAAAGTGTAGGATTAGAAAAATTTGTTACTTCTCCAAAATGATCACCTGTATAAAAACGCATTTCAACACCAATATCTACTCGAAGTTGATCACTTGTCCAAGTAAATGTTGGCACTAAACCATAATAATTATTTTTTATCCACTTTCTACGAAGAAGATCCGTTAACATATTTTGTTCTTGCAAATCAGTATATTGATTATTTCCATCTAAATTATAGGAATAATAATTCTGACCTGATTTAGCTATCTCATAATATCCTTTTCCAATTACAAGATAGCTTACATTCCTTAGAAAAATATTTTTTGTTAGCTTGCCATAAGTATTAACCGAATAAACTTGTTGCAAGAAATCATCTGTATAGGCTTTACTCCCCAATCGGCGTTTAGCTCGATCTTCAATATCATTCATATGAATACCGTCCCATGACAATTGCGTATTTTCATGACCAATTAAAGCTCTAAATTGGTTAGTAAACCTTGCACCAAGGTGCTCTAAACCAAAAAACATTCCATTTTGTTTTGAGCTATGATTATTGCGGTATCCATCTGATGATATATTTGACACTCTTAGAGTCATATTCAAATTTTCACCTAAGTCTTTACCTGAACGATAACGAGTGCGATATCTCTTTGTTTTCCATTCACCAGAACCAATTGAAAGGTCAATTTCTCTTTTATCACTAGCGATTTGAGAATTCACATTGATGCTTCCTCCAAATGCAGAAGATCCATAGAGGCTATTTCCAATTCCTCGTTGGATTTGAACATTTTGAGCATCCGCTAGTATATCGCCATGATCAACCCAATAAACTTGATGACTTTCATTATCATTTAAAGGAACACCATCAAGCATCACACTTATTCGACTCTGATCAAAACCTCTTATAGATAAATATGAATAGCCAGTACCATTTCCACTCTCGCTGTAAGACCAAATACCTGGCTCAGTCGAAAGGACCATTGGAGCATCTTCAGCAGAGTATCTTGTCTCAATTTCTTTTGCTGATAAATTGGAAAATGAAACAGGTGTAACACCTAAAACAGCTCGAGAAGCGCTCACATTTATTTCATCGCCTTCAAGTACTGTGGGTGTCATCAATACAACCATATTTGATTTCAGTAAAGTATTTATTGTTTCATAACCAATATAAGAGAATGAAACTTCTATTCCTTCATCAGCTAATAGAGAAAATTCACCTGATTTATTTGAGGTTGCTCCACCTAATTCAGAAACAATATTGACACCAAAAAGCGGTGATTGAGATTCTCTATCTATAACAATACCCATGATTTCGGCATCTTGGGCATTAATCAGGTTAAAAAATAGTAGGCTATAAAAGCATAATTTTTTCATATTTTAGAATTTCCTACGCTGGTATTATCCAGATCAGGTACACGGGTATACTCTCAGCTGAATGGTTCTGGATCAAACAGCACCCCAAGTAAAGAAAAAAATTAACTTGGTTGACCTATTCAAGTCAAATATTGTTATCTATGACACTTGTATATTTCAATTAATTAAACATATTTTTCCGCGTAATTAATTAGGTAATAAAATGTCCAATCAACAACTTCCAGAAATAACAGTTAAAGCCATTCTACTTGGTGTCTTCTTATCTATGCTTTTAGCAGGAGCGAATGCTTATCTTGGACTATTTGCAGGAATGACTGTTTCTGCCTCAATACCAGCGGCAGTCATATCAATGGGTGTATTATCATTATTTAAAAAATCAAATATCCTAGAAAACAATATTGTTCAAACAGCAGCTTCAGCGGGTGAATCTTTAGCTGCCGGTGTGATTTTTACTATCCCTGCACTGGTACTCCTTGGGTACTGGGAAACATTTGATTATGTTGAAATTGCAAAAATAGCTGCTATAGGGGGAGTAATAGGTGTCCTTTTTACTGTACCACTTCGGAGAGCACTAATTATAAATGCTAAACTAAAATACCCGGAAGGTATAGCTACAGCAGAAATTTTGCGCGCTGGTGATGAGGCTAAAAAAGGAACAGAAGATGATGGAGCCGGTGGATTAAAAACAATAGGCTTGACAAGTTTATTTGGTGGACTTATGAAATTATTTCAAGGAGGACTTGGCGCTTGGCATTCTGAAATGGCAGGAGCATTTTCAATGGGTAAATCAATTTTTGGTTTAGGTACTGATATTTCTCCTGCTTTGATTTCAGTTGGCTATATTGTTGGTCGTAATATCGGAATTCTAGTTTTTGCTGGAGGATTAATTTCTTGGGCTATTGCCATACCTATCTATTCGGCAATGGTCGGGTTTGAAGGAAATGCCCTTGATTCAGCTTGGGATATTTGGAACTCTAAAATTCGATATCTTGGAGTAGGTGCAATGGTAGTTGGTGGAGTTTGGTCACTTATAAAATTATTTAAACCTCTAGTAGAAGGAGTCAGTGCAAGTCTGACTGCTTTAAAAAATCAATCTTCTAATATAGAAACGCCTAAAGAAGAACAGGACATGCCTATTAATTATGTTGGGATTGGACTCATCGCACTTTTAGTCCCTGTCTTTTTATTGTACTTGGATATTATTAACTCTATTGGATTGGCAGCTCTATTAACTATTGTAATGATGGTTTTTGGTTTCCTTTTTTCCGCTGTAGCAGCTTATATGGCTGGTGTAGTTGGATCCTCTAATAATCCTATTTCAGGTGTAACTATAGCCACTATACTATTTACTTCTTTGTTATTATTGGGAATTCTTGGTACAGGATCTGGAGTTGGAGCAGCCAGTGCTATTATGGTTGGAGCTGTCGTATGCTGTGCTGCAGCTATTGGCGGAGATAACTTACAAGATTTAAAGTCAGGCCATATCCTAGGTGCTACACCATGGAAGCAGCAAATAATGCAAATTGTTGGTGTCCTTGCCTCAGCTGTTGTTTTAGGCCTTGTACTCGATATATTGCATACTGCATATACGATTGGATCCCCAACATTATCCGCACCTCAAGCCACACTCATGAAGTCAGTTGCTGATGGTGTTTTCACAGGAAAACTACCATGGCCATTTGTCTATATTGGTGGCATTATAGCAGTTATTCTTATCATTCTAGATCTTATGCAAGAAAAGAAAGGCTCAGATTTTAGGATACCTGTATTAGCAGTGGCAGTTGGAATCTACCTTCCTATAACCCTAACGGTTCCGATATTTATTGGTGGTATGGTAAATCATTATGGGAAGAAAGCTGGTGGCAGTAATGCATCTGAAAAACGTGGGTTACTCATGTCTTCAGGATTTATTACGGGAGAAGCTCTTATGGGAATTCTAGTAGCTGTTCCTATCTTTTTAACCAGTCAGAAAGATTGGTGGCCTCAACTATCAGGGATTAGTTTGTTAGGCCCAATATTATTTCTTGGAATGATTTATTGGCTTTATAAATCTGTGTCAAAAAAATAATATCTTGAGAATTACTGATAAGCTATTAAAAAAGCTTCCAAAGGTTGAATTGCATTGCCATCTGGATGGATCTCTTCGTGTAGATTCAATATTAGATATTGCTCAAAAGAATAATATAGAATTACCTACTTCGAATAAAGTTAAACTCAATAAACTATTATCTATCGGCAATAAAAGAGTTACACTGGAAGAATATATTGCACGCTTTGACATTACATTAAGCGTAATGCAAACTCCATCAGCACTTAGTCGAATTTCTTATGAACTCATTGAAGATGTGTCTAAGGAAAATGTTAGATATATTGAAGTGAGATATTCCCCCATACTCCATACAATGAAGGGCATGACTTTGGAAAACGCAATAATTTCAGTTCGCAGTGGATTAGAAAAGGGATATAAAGACTTTGGAGTTAAATCAGGGATCATTATTTGTGGAATTCGACATATTTCACCAGAAGCTTCTTTAAAGCTAGCAGACCTATGTGTAAAATTTAAAAATAAGGGTGTAGTAGGATTCGATTTAGCTGGTGCTGAAGAAAACTTTCCTGCTAAAGATCATCGAGAAGCCTTTTACATGATATTAAATAACAATGTCAATGCAACAATCCATGCAGGGGAAGCATTTGGACCTTCATCTATACATCAAGCTATACATCATTGCGGTGCCCATAGGATAGGTCATGGAACACGCTTAAAAGAAGATCAAAACCTTTTGAATTATGTAAATGATCATAGAATAACAATGGAAATATGCCTAACATCAAATTGGCATACTCATTCTGTTAGATCATTAAAACAACATCCCTTTAGATACTATTATGACAGAGGGATTCGAGTTACTTTAAATACTGATAATAGACTTATCTCAAACACCTCACTTACAAAAGAATTTGGTTTAGCTCGAGATCTCTTTGATTTTAAATTATATGATTTTAGGGAAATAACTATTGTAGCAATGAAATCTTCTTTCTTACCACATTTAGAACGAAAATTAATGATTAAAAATATTGCTCAAGAGTTTGAAAATAATTTTGGAATATTGCCCGAATATGTGGAATACCGTCAGAATTAATTCTTCATCTTTACCTTAGCTTTTTTAACAATATTTTTTGTCCAACGTTTTACTGGCGGAAAAACACTACCTAACAACAATAATCCAGGAATACCAAACATCCATCCTTGAAAGATCGGAATCAGCCCACCAACAAAACCAATTATTATGAGTATAATTCCTAATACAACCTTTAGAATATTGAGTATTGATTTCATTCCCTTATAACAGCAACTTTTTCTATAAGTGATGCCTTATTAGCATAAATAGCAATTAAATATATTCCACTTCCAACCAAGTTCCCTTCATCATCTCTACCATCCCAAAAAGCCTGATAGCCTTTTATATCAGATTTATTTATTGATCGAAAAACTAAACCATTAAGTGACATAATTTTGATTGAGCTATCATCTTTAAGGCCATTGATAGTTAAAGGTTTCATATTTGGTATTACAAATGGGCTTGGGAAAATTTCTACGGACTTATATGATATTTTTTTATCTGCAAAAGGTATTCTCACAATACTAACACCCTTATCTGTTGCTATATAAGCCAAACCTTGTTTCGAATCAAAAGAGATATCATTCACATTATTTGAAAGTAAATTACTATTAGAAGAATTTAAACCATTAACATTTGGCCAATAGTCACCATCTTCAGTGAGAATATAAACTCCGGTTGATTGAGTAGTGACCCAAACATTTCCTCTTGGGTCAAATCGAATTCGCGAATAATCATTAAAAGGGATGCTTGGAAAATATGGATAAAGATTACCCTGACTTCCCAATGGCCCAGTATTAATAACAGGATTTGTTTCAGAAACTTGCAAATCTTTATGAATTAAGCCAATTGATGTTAGGATCCACAACCTATTTCTCGGAGAAACATTAATATCAAAAGGTATTCTAGTTGTTATTCCAGGATCAATATCCACTTCAACCCATATCTCTTTATCTGGGTTCATAATATCGCCCGTATATTTATACATAACTAACCCAGAAGGACTAAGAATCCAAATTCGGTTAAAGTTATCAACAGAAATTTTATTCGATTCGTTGGAAAGAATATAACCACTTTCTTCAACTGAAATATTTCGTGAAATGTCATTATTAAATACTATTAAAGGCTTCATTTTATTGTTATTTGAAATAGCCCATAAGTTTCTCTTCTTATCTATTGCAATATCTGGTACAACAAAATGAAATCCATTCTTTGTCATTTCTTTATTTGTGATGAGTAAATTATTTAACTTTATATCGCTAGAAATATCAAATGATGCTATCCCACTTGTACTGGAGTTAAATAAACTCAAATACATCAAACTATCTAAAGAAATTTTTTCAGAAATATAAATACCCAAATCAATATTAATTGTTTTCATATGCAGGTCGTCATACTGATCTTTAAGGTAAGGATTTACTGATAGGTTCGACCAACCACTCAATGAAAGACCCTTTTCATCGGCCATAAAAACTTTATTTTTTCTATAATATATTGCATCAGGTGAAGCTACATAAGGTTCATTATTTACAATATGTTCAAATTTGCTATTATTGAAATATCCAAATCCAAGCTCTGATCCTAACCAGATCTGAGAATTATAATTAATAATGCTTGAAAATTTTAAGTCTGAATTTGAATAAATTTTTTCAAGTTTATCTGTACCTATATCAAATAAAACAGAATCTGAAATAGCAAAAAAATCTTGATCACCTTGTATTTCAACATAATTAATAGAGCTTAGATAAATATTATCTTGTAAAAGAGCTTCGGAAGTACCTCCAACTTTGATGGAGTAAATTGCATCAGAGGAAATAATTGCCAAGCTATTATTATTTGTATTAATAGCTTGGATCTCACCAGTAATATTTGGGAATGGGTTTGTCCAGTATATGGGATGTTCTTTATGAGGGTTCCCAGCGATTAAACCTTGATCAGTATGTAAAATTATATTTTCTTCAAAAGAAACAATTTTTAAAATATCATTAATGTCATCTCTATGATAAAAATCTCTATAATAAATTTTTTCATTTGAATATATAAACTCCATTATACCCCATTTTCCATTTTGGCGAACGGAACTATATATCATATTTTTATAATTAGTAAATCCTGATACTTCCTCAATGTCTAATTGAAACCAATTAACTATCAATTGTTTCAATGGATCCCATACCTGAATGCCCATATTAGAACCTATCCAAATATTTTCCATAGGTCCCACATGCACAGTATTGATATCTGTATCAATTAATCCATGGTCTCTTGTAAAAATTATATAAAGTTGAGATTTTGTATCATATGTTGTTAACCCACCCCCAGTACCAAGTAAAATCTTATCACCCAAATAGGCTAATTCTCTAACTTCAAGAGTTGAAGTTAGAGCCCGCATTTCTCCTATACGCGGTTGACAAAAGATCATACCACTAAAGAGAAGCAATAATATTTTTTTCATGATATTTTGAATGGTGCAGGAATAAAACACAAAAGGAAAATTATCAAACAAGCATAGCCAATTTGCTTATCTTTATATGATAAGGGCACGTGTATATCTTGAATAGGAGGATGTTTTACTGATCGCATTAGGATTAGCAATAATATACCCCATATAAACCAATTCATTGATAAAAAGCTTAATGGGATTAATAATAAGAATGCTAATTTTCCAATAATAATCTGTTTTTCACCTAACATGGCATATGCAATGTGTCCTCCATCTAATTGACCTATAGGCAGTAGATTCAACATTGTTACTAATAAGCCAATCCAACCTGCGAAAGCCACTGGATGAAGCATAATATCTTGCGATTTTGATAGTCCAGGGTGAGTAATCCATGTAAGAATTTTCATAAGAATCGAATCGCCTAAGATTAAAGCACCCTGAATATCATTTTTTTCAATAACCTCAGATAATAGTAGCCCTACAACCAAAGCTGGCAATGCTATTGCAAACCCAGCTATAGGTCCTGCTGCTCCAATCTGAAGCAATGCATCTTTTCTATATATTGGTGACTTAATTTTAATAAAAGCACCAAAAGTTCCAATCAGGAATAAAAAAGGAGGAGCAGGTATAAAATAAGGTAACGTTGCATCTACTTTATGTTTTCTGGCATAATAATAATGGCCGAATTCATGCGTACCCAATATAAATAATAATGTAAAGGAAAAAGGTATACCTTTTATAATCTCCAGTGGATTAGAAAAAACCCTAGCTCCCTCCATAATTGCACCGGATAAAAGAGTTGTGAAAATAGTAAGTAAAAATAGAATCCAATGAATCCTAGGAATTTTGGGTATTCTTAAAATTACTTTTTCATTCATCATTAATCAGATAGATTGAAGCGTTATAAATAATATTAATATAAATCTATTTTTTTCTATTGCGATCGGAAGATCGTTGCTGTTTCTCTTTTATTAACTCGTGCATTCCCCTACTTTGCATATCAAGCG
>CAYRYZ010000021.1:0-26400 GCA_964428745.1 uncultured bacterium
TCCTGCTCTTGCTCTTTTTCTTCTTTTTTATCTTGATCTTTTTGGTCCTCTTCAGGAGGATCTGGCTGATACTTTAACAATTCATAATTATACTTTGCTTCTTTGTCATCAGGATTCAGCTCCAATGCTTTTCGATAATATGCGAGTGCTTCTTCATTTTTTTGATTTTGATATAATGTATTTCCAAGATTATATAAGGCTTTAGATCTAATTATATTATCATTAGATCTTAGAGATTGTTCAAAAGCACCTTTAGCTGAATCGTAATCTCCTAATTGGAAAGAAGATGAACCTTTTCCTAGTTGAGCCTCTGGGTTGTTGTCAGATTCAAGTATTATTGATTCATAGTAATTCTTAGCGGCCTCAAACTCTTGATTTCGATAATAGTCTAAACCTTTATCTTGTGAGAAGATAAAATTAATATTTATTAAAAAAGCAATAATCAAAATTCTAAGCAAATTAATCTTCCTTAACATTGTTGCTATTTTTTCTAGTTGGCAATAACATACCTGCAATCATAAGCCCCATTGATATAAAGGCAAAAGATTGAAATCTATCTTCATACTCTGAATATATATGTGATTTTAAACTACGTTTTTCCATAGAATCAATAGCATTCATAATTGATCTAAAGTTTGCAGGCTTATTATCAAATCTGACGTATGTACCATTCCCTGCATTTGCTATTTCATTTAATATATTTTCGTTAAGTATCGAAGTGACAAGTCTTCCAGTATTATCTCGCTTATAGTCACGAATACCATTTTGACCAATAACAGGTATTAATGAACCTGATTCTGTACCGACACCAACAGTATGTATAATCATTCCTCTATCTGAAGCTTTTGAAGCCAAATCGATCGCTTGACCTTCATGATCTTCACCGTCAGTCACTAAAACTAATACTTTATATTTTGATTCGTCTTCAGTAAAAGCAGATAATCCGGTCTGTAATGCGGAGCTTAGAGCAGTACCTTGAGTGGGAATCATATTGGTATCAATCTGATCAAGAAAGAGCCTAGCGGCTTCATAATCTGTAGTTAGAGGTAAATACATATGGCTAGAACCTGCAAAAACAATAAGCGAAATTCTATCTCCCTTCAATTGGTGAATCATTTGAGATATTTCAAACTTAGCCTTTTCTAAGCGACTAGGCTTAACATCTTCTGCATTCATACTGGTTGAGACATCAATAGCAAAAACAAGATCGATACCTTTACGATCTAAAGGTGCCAAACGAGTACCTATTTGTGGTCCAGATGCTGAGAAGATTAATATCAACATAGAGAAATAGAGAAAACGGTCTTTCTGTAATAAACGTTTTTTATCTATTTTAATCAATAATCTATCTCTAAGAGTTTTATCAACAGTAGATAATAACATTTTATTCCTACTATTAATAATCCAATAAAGCCAAATAATTAATGCAGGGGCGTAAAAAAATAAAATCAATGGATAGCGAAATTCGATCATAGACGCCTCCGAAAAAGAATCCGATCAATAGTCTGCCCACCTAAGCCCAACAGCATTGCGGGAATCAAAAACCATCCAAATAATTCTTTATATCTGGTATATTCTTTTACTTCTATTTCTGTTCGTTCCAAATCATTAATTGTATTGTAAACTTGTTCTAATCCAGAAACGTTTGTAGCTCTAAAATATTTGCCATCAGTTCGTTTTGCTATAGATCTTAATGTCACTTCATCAATCTCATTTCGGATATAGCCTCTCCCAGGAATAAATGATACATCATGATTGGTTCCCGCTCCTATTGTATAAATTTTAATTCCAAATTTCGCTGCCAAATCAGCTGAAGTTAGTGGATCTAATTCACCAGCATTATTACTTCCATCAGACAACAGTATCATGACTTTAGATTTTGCATTGCTATGTCTAAGTCTATTTGTAGAATTAGCGATCGCCATTCCAATTGCCGTACCATCATAAGATTGTTCAGCAACTTGAATATCCTCCATAAGAGATAATAAGACTTCTTTATCAATAGTTAAAGGACATTGAATAAATGATTCACCAGCGAAAACTAATACACCAATCCGATCTGAAATCCTTGCTTTGATAAAATCTTTTGCAGTTTTTTTTACAGCTTCTAACCTGTTCGGTGGAAAATCAGTAGCTAACATTGATGAACTGATATCTATAACCAAAACAATATCAATCACATCCATATTGGTTTCTTTTAATGAGTCAATAATTCGAGGTCTAGATAAAGCGATAATTATTAGGAATATTGTTATATATTGAAAAACCAATAAAATATTTCTTCTAATTAGCCCCCTTCGTTTCATCTTCTCTGAAAACAGATTAACAGAAGAAGTAAGAAAAGTGCCTTCTTTATTTTTAGCAAGTTTATTTTGCAAAAAATAAATAATTGGAATTATCAATAATGATAATAAATAGTATGGATTTCCAAATGTAAACATATTTATGAAATAGGTATTATTATTTTAGTCATTCATTTTCATAATCTAGTTTATTGTATATACTAAAAAGGGACCAAAATGATCCCTCTTAAAAAAATATTTAATTATTAACTATTCGTTATTTTTTTCTTCATTATTTTCATCACTTTCAACTTTATCCTTAGCATCATTGATTTCATCTTTCACTCCATCAACAGCTCCTTTAAACTCACGAATCCCCTGACCTAAGCCTTTTGCAAGTTCAGGAAGTTTTTTTGCACCAAACAATAGAAGAATTACTATAGCAATAACAACCATTTCCCACCCACCAGGCATTGCTGCATATGTTAAATCTTGAAGACTCATAATATTTTCCTTTTAATAATGAAATTAATAAATAACAATTTATAATACTTACCTGAAATAGCGTAGAAAATAATAAGCAGTGGCAAAGCCTATAATACTAGTAAAATTAAAAGTTAGTTTTAAGCCAAATTTAATAGCCATCATAATAAAATCTAAAGATAGTGGCTCACCTCTGTATCCCCCTAGAGAAAAATCAATACTTTTTAGAAAAAAATCTTTGACTACACTTTCAGGCAACATCCATCCTAAGAATTCTCCTAGAAGAGTGCCAAATAAAGTTCCAAAAAAAAGGATTAAAACAATTACGCCAATCGATCGTTTATTCATTTTGAATCACTAGATTGACTTGATCTCAAATGTGATTCACCTGATAATCTATCATGATCTAACATCCATTGAATAATAGACCATGATAGATATAACACCATTAATGGAAAAAGGACTAAACCTTGATAGAAAAAAAGTGAAACAAGAACTATCAACAGTCCGAATAATCGCAAATTATTAGATCTACCTTTCTTTAAACTTAATAGTGGAAATTTTGAGAACCTAACTGGGCTAATTTCCAAAAAACTGACTATTATAATTATAAATAAAGCCAGGCGCGGATCACCCATATCTTCATAAAATTGAAAATTAAAAAGCATAAAACTAATTACAGTTGTTGCGGCTAAAGGTGTAGTTAGACCCGTAAAATATGGTTTAGGAGTATCGTTTGATAAAATATTGTATTTCGCTAAACGTATTGTGCCAAACAACAATGGCATAAAACTTATAATCACCTTCACAAGGTTAGGTAAACCATCAACATATATACTATAAATTAAAACAGATGGAACAGCACAAAATGATATCGTGTCAGCTAACGAATCAAATTCAGTTCCAAATCGTGAAGATAAGCCCATAAGTCGAGCAAGTTTCCCATCAATTACATCAAAAAAAATAGCAACCATCGTCACCCAACCTGCTTTTATTGGCTCTCCATTCAAAATGAGGGTAATCGCAAAAAATCCCAAAAACATATTGAAAACAGTTGCAAGATTTGGAATGAATGTACGTTTTAATTTTCTAGTATTTTTATTACTCATATAATACCAATGACTGTTTCCCCACCAGTCACTTTTTGACCAACTTTAACTTGGAGATCTAAATGCTTAGGCATAATTAAATCAGTTCTACTACCAAATCTAATAAATCCAAGTCTATCTCCTTTATTCATCTTAATATCATGTTTAGCATAACATAAAATTCTTCTAGCAATTAAACCAGCAATTTGTTTTACTTTATATTTTCCAGATTCATTATTTATTATTGTGATTATTTGTTCATTTTCATCAGATGCTAAATGATTAAAAGCAGCTAAAAAGCTACCAGATTTTCTTTCAACCGATTCTATCATTCCATCTATTGGGACTCGATTAACATGAACATTAAAGACATTCAAAAAGATTGATACCAATCTGGCAGGCCCTCCTACATCAGGATCGTTAATATCTTCTATTTTAACAACTTTACCATCTGCTGGAGAGACAACCATAGTTTTATCTATTGGAATTGAACGAACAGGGTCTCGAAAAAAATTAAGACAGAACAAAAATAGTAGACCAAGAGTTGTATAAAGTATTATCAATAGATTATTATCTGATGCATGAGCATAGACACCTATAGGAAATGTTACCAACAATAATGGAATTAAGATAACTCGACCTTCCTTTGCGATCATTTATATTCTCCTAAAATTAAACTTCTATTCATATATCGACCTTCACGCCAAATTCTAATTTTTAATTTATTTCCTGGACGTAAATCATTGATTTCAATAATTTCTAAGATGTCTTCTAAACTATTGATTTTTTCATTTTCAACTGCAACAATTATATCTCCTTCTTCAAGTCTTGACCTTTCAGCTGGACTATTATTATCTATTTTTGTGATAATGATTCCATTATCAAAAGGAATATCTAAATATTTTACTGTCCTTCTATCTAAGGTTTGTACTCTTAAGCCCGTTGAAAAATCTCGAACAATACGTCCCTTATTTTTTAATTCTTCAGCTATTCGGCGTACTCGATTAATTGGTATTGCAAATCCTATTCCAATTGATCCTTGTTTTGATGGACTGCCAGTATAAATAAATGTATTTATACCTATTAATTCACCTGTTGAGTTTACAAGTGGACCTCCGCTATTACCGGGATTTATAGCTGCATCAGTTTGAATCATATCTTGAAAAACTTTTCCATTTTGTATACCAAAATCAAGATCCTTTCCACTCACAATTCCAATTGTTGCCGAAGGTTGCTGGTTAATATCAAACAAACCAAAGGGGTTACCTAAAGCTATGACCCATTCTCCAATAATAAGACCATCTGAGTTTCCCATTTTAACATAAGGAAAATTATTACCTTCTAATTTTAATACTGCCAAATCTGTTAATTCATCAACTCCAACAATTTCAGCATTGTATTCTTTGCCTCCGGGTAGTGTTACAATTATTTCCGAAGCATTCTCAACGACATGATCATTAGTAATAACATATCCATCGGGACTAACAACTATACCGGAGCCTAAACCTTTTGCTTCTCGCTGTCGGATCTCTGGGGGAAAAAAATAATCAAACCAGGGGTCTCTTCTAAAAGGACTAATTGAATATCTCTGTACTTGAGTTACATTAATGCTAGCAACTGCAGGACTTACTTTCTCAATAGCAGTTGTAATGGCGTTTTGACGAGAATTATCAATTTCATATTGACCTGAAACCAAGTTAAAGATTGTTAGTAAATAATATATTCTAATTGATTTCATAATCAACTTTAGTTAGAACAAGTCCCTGAGGTGGAGATTTAAATATATTAACATTCTCTTTAGGTGTTTTTATCAAATCTACAAATTGATCAAATTTATATTTTCCCCTTGCTATTTCTACCATAGTTCCAACTAAATATCTTACCATATGATGCAAAAATCTATTTGCTACTATATGATAATTTAACACTTGGTTATCTGCTTTCCATATTGATTCATAGATTATACATCTTCGATGTTCTAAATCTTCATTATTCCTACTAAAAGACGTAAAATCATTTTCTCCCAATAACGTGGTTGCAGATTTATTAAGTACTTTCAGCTCAAGAGGTTCTGTATGCCACGTAAAATTCCTATCAAGGAAAAAGCCATCTGTCCTCAATCGATATTTATAATGTCTTTTAATAGCTGAAAATCGCGCATGAAAGTTTTCATTAACCTCAAAGATTTCCATTACTTTTATATCGCGTGGCAAGTTTCCATTCAATGCGCCCTTTAAATTTAAAACTTTCATATCGGTATGAAGATCAAAGTGGGCAACTTGACCTGTCGCATGTACTCCTGTATCTGTTCTACCTGCACCATGGACTCGAATCTCTTTATGCTTATTAATTCTACTTAAAGCCGATTCTAGCTCACCTTGAATAGTTCTTTCATTTTTTTGTAATTGCCAACCTCTAAAGCCCGTACCATCATATTGAACAATAATTTTATATCGAGACAATTAGATCTATTCCCCAATATCCAAACAAAATTAAAGTGATTTGAGCTAGATGAATTAATCTAAAATCAATAAGGTGAGTAATCCCTCGTGGAAATTTTCTTCCATATCCTCGAAGTTCCATTGCATTTGCGATATCATCTGCCAAATGGAGTTGATATAATATTAAGGCTGGAAGTATTTTAGCGGCTATCTTAAGTTTTTCAAAATGTGTAAATCCTGATTTTAATCCAAGTGATCGACGAGTATTTAATAAGGAATTCCAATTTGATTCTACAGTGGGATAAAAGCGTAATGTTATTGATAAGAAAAGAAAAATATTCTCCGGCCATTTCCATTTTAACTTTGTCCTAAACCACATACTACGAAAAATATTAATAAAATTTTCAGTATGTGTAGATTCAAAAAATAATGACATTACACCAATCATTAATATTATTTTTATAAACCCAAAGAATGCTTCACTTAAAATTTGCTTAATAGAATTATCTGTTAAATAAAATGAAAACAATAAATAAAAAATAAGCATCATGGGGAAATAGTAAAAAATTGGCTTTAATTGATTTATAACACCTTGAATCGATCTTCTATTAAATAAAATAGTTATAAAAAGTATAAAAAAGTAAGGAAGCCCTTCATAAAAATTATTAATCATCAAAATGGATATTGAAAACCCAAGAAAATAAACAAAATTTACGAGAGGGTGTTTAAACATTAATAAATATTAAATATTATTGAATATCCTACACCACCAGTTTCAGTATTTTGATATGCATTAACATACATTTTAGCTGATAAACGTTTAAGATATAATGCATCTATGGCTGAAACCGCATGATTTAACACCAATGCGCCCAATCCAAATGTAGCAATTAATTGCATTTGGTCACTAGTTATTCGCTTCTCTTCAAAAGCTTTTCTATTAGCATCAGAATCCCAATTCCAACTCCATTTATTATTGGGGGGGTATAGATCCTTTGACTCCCTATTTCTAAGATGTTCATTATTATAATCATCAATTGAATCATAATTTCCTATATCTACCCAATATTTGTGATTCTTTCCAGATGAAGAAAGTCGCGCATGACTTGATGCGAATGAGATATAATTCTTTTTTAATATATTCGAATATGATGAAGTACCTATAATTGTTAATAGGATACTAGATTCTATATAGTTGTATACTCTAGCGCGCTTGGGGTAATTAAGTGATTTCTGACCCCAACCAGGAAATATTGCAGATTTAATTACTGGATCAATTTCATTATCTGAATCATGTTGAGAAAAAACCAAGTTTAAAGATAATACAAAACAAATAAATATTATTTTTTGCGTATTAATATGAAAGCTCCTTGAAATAAGATTAGAACAAAACATAATTGTGCAAAAATGTTACCAAAACTGGCATAAAATGTTAAGCCTTTATTTAATAAAACATCACCTTGAAAAACTTCTTGATCAGAAAAATTAACTTTGTGCTTAATTAAACCCGTAGGATCAATAATACCAGAAATTCCCGTATTCGCACTTCTAATAATGCCTGTTCTAAACTCGACCGCTCTTAATCTTGCTAACTCAAAGTGTTGCCTGACACCTGAAGAATTTTGGAGCCAAGCATCATTAGCTTGTATGGTTAAAAATCGTGCTCCATTATTAATAAAGCCTCTTGCAACTGACGGATGACTGGACTCATAACAAATAATATTACTAAAATAAATTGAATCAATTGGAAAAGTAGTAAACTCTGATCCATGTGAGAAATTTGCTTGCCCAAAATTTAATTGTTTCAAAAAACTAAATTTTTCTGATAATGGAATATATTCTGCAAATGGAACCAATAATAATTTGTGATAAATTTTATTTTCATTCAAACCGAAATATATAGATCCATTATAAACTTTTCTCTCAGCTTTATCTCGCTTGAAATCAACAGTACCCATAATTAAAGGTATATTAGTTTCATAGACCTTCTTTTCATACACTTGTTTAATTGAAGAAACGCGCATATAAGCAGGTAAAGCTGCCTCAGGCCACACCACCAACTTAGGATTCATATTATATGCTTCATTATTTAGTGAATCCATAATCGCAATTAAAGTGTTTCTATAAGTGGGCTCCCATTTTTGATTTGGGTTTATATTTGGTTGTATTGCCGCCACTTTTCTAAATTCCCATTCATCACTATTTAATTGATTAATACGAAGTATACCATAAATCCATGGAATCATAAAAATAATAAATAAGGTTATAATTTTTTTATTAAAAACTGTATTATTAATGATTAGATAATATATATACGTATTTAAAATCATAATCCAAAAGCCAATGCCCTCAGATCCTGTAAAATCAATTATTTGGATAATAGGCAAAAACTTTGTTTGAGTAATCGCTAGGTTGGCCCACGGAAATCCTAAAGGACCAAAGCTCCTGAGCCACTCCATTACAACCCAAAAAAACGGAATTAATATTAATGCAATACCTTTTTGTTTTATTTCAAACCAAGATATAGCCCAACCAAAGGCTGATAATACAAAAGACAAATATAATACTGCCCCAGTTAATGATAAAAAAACTGGGATAAAAGAAGCACCAGAATTAAGACCGATCCAATAAAATGCAATAGTATTAGATATGATAGCCGACAAAAATGTCAATCGTGCTGATTCTTTTTTGCTTTGATTCAACCAAATGTGGATAAGGGGGACAAAGCCAAACCAAATTGCAAATCCTGGAATAGGTGGATATGATATTCCAATTAAAATTCCAGAAATAATAGCTAATTGAATTGGAGAAATATCTAATATTTTTAAAAACATCAATTTTTATCTAAATATAATTGTAAAAATATAGCTGCGGCTGTTTCGTCAATTAGTGTTTTATTATGTCCCGTTTTTATATTTTGTAAAATTAGAGATTTTTTTGCGCTAACAGAGCTTAAACGTTCATCTTCCATAACGATTGGCGTATCTATTTTATCTTTTATAAAGTTATAGAATTCGATAACTAGATTTGTTTGAGAGGTGTTATTACCCTTAAGACCCTTGGGTAAACCTAAAATAATTTTTTCTATTTTTTCATCTTTAATTATCAAAGCGATTTTGTTTATCAAATCATTTTGATTAGAGTAAAATATAGTTTTAAACGGTTTCGCAATAATTTTCATTGGATCTGAAAGTGCTAATCCTACTCTCTTTTCTCCGAAATCAATCGCAAGGAATCTGCCCATTGTTATATATTATTATAAATTAAAGTTTAGCTCTTTCAACCAAATCAATACTTTTTACCTTGGAAATATTTCGCACTATACGATCAAATTCCTTTAAGTTTTTAACTTGCAAAACAAATATTGCAGTTGCGACAGTATCTTGAACTTTAATATCAACTGAAGTCATATTTACATTCAGCTTAGAAAGAGCTTCCGTCATATCTTTCAAAAGACCTTTACGGTCTTGACCTACTGCTTTCATCCGAATATTAAAAAGATCTTTACGGCCTACTTCCCAATCCACAGAGACTAGACGATCAGATTCATCATCTAATAAAGGAAGACTGGAGCAACTTGATCTATGTACAGTCATACCTCTACCTCTTGTGATAAACCCTACCATACTATCTCCAGGAATAGGATTGCAACATTTACCAAAATTAGCCATAATATTTGAGATACCTTCAAGTTTAATGTTCTTACTTTCTTTCCTTTTAAAGGAAAGAATTCCTGGAGGATTATCTTTCTTAATATTATTACTATCAGATATTTTATCTAATATTTCTCTAATTGATAATTCACCTTTTCCAATAGCTTCAATTAGTTGGACCTTACCCCCAAAACCAAATTTTGCAAATGATTCTTTAATCAAATCTAATTGGTTTAACATTTTTAAACGCCTAAGGCTCTTAGATAGAATTTCATTGCCAATTTTGACACTTTCTTCTCTCTCTTGTTTATTTATATACCGTCTTATGTGACTTCGAGCCTTAGAAGTAATAGCAAATTTTAACCAACTATAATTTGGGGTTTGTGATTTACTTGAAAGAATCTCAATATTGTCACCATTCTTAAGCTCTGTGTTTAAAGGAACTATCTTATGATTTACCTTAGCACCAATACAGTTATGCCCGATTTCAGTATGAACATGATAAGCAAAATCAATCGGTGTTGATTTAACTGGCAATTGAAATAAATCTCCTTTTGGAGTAAAAACAAAAATTTCATCACTAAAAAGATCAATTTTTAATAAGTGCATAAATTCTTTTGGATCATTTTCTTCGCTTTGAAGAATATCAAGTAATTCTCTAAGCCATTTCACATGGCTATCCATACCTTCTGAATTTTTCTCACCACTCTTATATCTCCAATGTGCTGCTACTCCTATTTCAGCAGTTTGCTCCATTTCTTCAGTACGAATTTGAACTT
Source organism: uncultured bacterium (assembly GCA_964428745.1). Classification (GTDB taxonomy): domain Bacteria; phylum Fidelibacterota; class Marinisomatia; order Marinisomatales; family TCS55. The sequence goes on from CAYRYZ010000021.1 coordinate 10,727, forward strand.
CAATCATTTTACCTTGAGGTCCCACAACTGTAGTATGTATTGATTGGTATCCATTACTTTTTGGTGTTGCAATAAAATCTTTAAACCTTTCTTGGATTGGTTTGTAAATCTGATGTAGAACCCCTAAAGCTAAATAACAATCTTCAACTTTCTTAACCACAACCCTAACTGCCAAAATATCATATATTTCCTCAAATGCTTTTCCTCTTTCAACCATTTTCCCATAAATAGATGATCTTGACTTTGGTCTACCATATACTTCAGGATATATTTTATAATTTTTCAATTCATCATTAAGAGACTTAGTAATGATTTTAATATATTTTTCTCTCTGTTTATTTGAAGATTTTAATTTTGACTCAATATCCTTATATGCTTTAGGATTCAATGTTTTTAATATTAAATCATCTAGCTTCCATTTTACTTGAGCCATTCCCAGTCTATGAGCTAAAGGTACATATACATCTCTAGTCTCTACCGCTATACGATGTTGTTTTATTGTCGATAAATATTTTATTGTCGCCATGTTATGTAACCTATCGGCAAACTTAATAATAATGACTCGAAGGTCTTGAGCAACAGAAATAAGCATTTTCATAAAATTGCCTACCTGTTTTGCTTTTCTACTAGAAAAGCTTATATCGCCAAGCTTACTAACACCATCGACTAGGCTTGCAACATCTGCTCCAAATTCTTTTTCTATTTCATCTAATGATGCATCTGTATCTTCAATAGTATCATGTAACATACCCCCGATAATAGTAATATGATCCATATTCCATGAGGCAAGAATTTTTGCTACTTCTAAACAATGTGAATGAAAATATGACTCACCAGATTGTCGCTTTTGCCCATCATGTTTTCTAACTCCATATTCATAAGCCCTCCATAGTTGAACTGTTAATTGATCTTTTGAAAGCTGTTCTAAGTGAGTCACTTTATTAACTAAGTCCATAAAATCTTTAGGATATTCTCCAATAAGGAAGGGCGCAAATTTTGCTATCGGATTAGGCATTAAAAACATTCTCATCTTCAACAGTAGCATTGAAAGCAGCCATATTTTCGAACCTCGCAAAGCGATCAATAAACGTTGCTTCTACTAACCCGATAGGTCCATTACGTTGTTTTGCTACGATAATCTCTGATTTACCTCTATCTTCATCTTCTTTCGAGTAGACCCAGGGGCGATATAAAAAGATAACAACATCAGCGTCTTGCTCTATGGCTCCAGATTCTCTGAGATCTGATAGTTGAGGCCTCCTATCACTTCTGTTCTCAACTGCTCGAGAGAGCTGTGAGAGTGCAATTATTGGAACTTCAATTTCTTTAGCTAAATTCTTAAGAGATCTTGAAATTTGGGAAATTTCTTGTTGTCGACTTTCAGCTCCTTTAGGTCCGCTCATTAATTGAAGATAATCAACGATAATTAAGCCAATGTCTTTTTCGGCCTTTAAACGTCGAGCCTTGGCTCTGATTTCCAACACAGACATTCCAGGAGTATCGTCTAAATATATAGGCGCTTCAGCTAATTGACCTACTGCAAGGCTTAAATTTTTTAATTGATTTTTAGGTAGTTTTCCTGTTCGAACTAAATGACTATCTACTCGACCTTCAGCACATAAAAGTCGCATAGCCAATTGATGATTAGCCATCTCAAGACTAAACATGCCAATTCCTGTTTCTTCAAGCACCGCTGCATTTCTTCCCATTGTAAGTGCTAATGCAGTTTTTCCCATTCCTGGACGTCCAGCCACAATTATTAATTCTCCACTATGAAATCCTGATGTAATATCATCTAAATCCATTAATCCAGATGCAACCCCTGTAACACTCCCTGGTTTAGAAGCTATTTTATCCAATTCTTCAAAAGTTCTATGTAAAATAGGATCAATATGGCTAAAGCCTTCACCTCGAAGTCTTTTTTCAGTAATATTAAATATTCTAGATTCAGCATCATCTAAAATATCTCCAACATATTGACTGTCATCGAAAGCATTCTTTGTAATTTCGTGAGAGACTTCTATAAGGTTTCGAAGAATATATTTCTCCAAAACTATTTTTGCATAGTGTTCCACGTTAGCAGTAGTAGGTACGGACTCTGAAAGTCCAGTTATATAGTATGCGCCACCAACACTTTTTAACTCTTTTTTCTTCTTTAATTGATCAACTACAGAAATTGCATCAATAGGGTCTCCTTTATCAAAAAGATCAATCATACAAGAAAATATTTTTGCATGCGCATCTTTGTAAAAGTAGTTAGATGCAGGGAGCCACTGTAATGACTTACTAACAGCATCTTTTGAGATAAGCATAGATCCTAGAACAGCTTGCTCAGCCTCAATAGCTTGCGGTTGCGCAGCTAGGTCTATTTTATTTTTTGCCATATAAATACTATGATTCTATAATTGATTGAATCCATTTAAAATCCTCCCATGCCAAAGGTTTCCAGTTTGGATTTCTTAGTAAAGCTGCTGGATGATATGTTACTATAAGCGGAGTACCATGATAGTTATGAATTTCTCCTCGCATACTTTTCAACGAGTTATCCACATTAAGTAGCGTCTTACCAGCGATTCTTCCTAAAGCTACAATGAGTTTAGGCTTAATCAAATTAATTTGATGAATTAAATAAGGCTCACACTCCTTGACTTCGCTAGTTAATGGATCTCGGTTATTTGGAGGTCTACATTTTATTACATTACAAATATACACATCCTCATTACGTGTTCTATTAATAGCAACAAGAATTTTGTCAAGTAATTTTCCTGCTCGACCAACAAATGGCTCACCTTTTATATCTTCATTTTCACCAGGAGCTTCTCCAACAAGCATAAGACTGGCATTTTTGTCCCCAACTCCAAAAACAAAATTAGTTCTGGAACTGCCTAAGGAACATTTATGACATTTATTTATTTGGTTATAAAAAACGTCGAGGTCTGATGGAAAATCTTCTTTTGTAATTATGTTTTTTGAGGAAATGATTTTTTTTTCAATATTAAGCTCATCTCCGTACACTTCTTTTGTTTGATTTAAAAACTGAATTATTTTTTCATCAGAAATGAAGGTCATACAATTAACATATTTTTCTATATTTTATTCATTATTCTTTTCTTTAATTGACCACTTAATATCTCCATCAACAAATTCATTAACTGCTGTCGATGTTACTTTCTCCAGCTCCTCATAATCTTCAGGATTTTTTTCTTCTATTTGATCGTAAACACCCATTTCCAATTCTTCTTCATCTGCAGATGTTATTATTTCTTCTACAATTCGGTTATTTAAGATTTGCTTTGCACGTTTGGACATAATAACAACAGCTTCAAAAATATCTGAAGTTTTTTCTTCCATGTTTCTAATTGATAACGTTTTAAGAGCCATTATATACTCCTTCATTTTGATGTTGAATAACACTCATTATTTCATTAACTGCTCTATTAATATCATCGTTAATAATACAAAAATCAAATTTGGATTTGCAAGACATCTCCTCATCGATTCTTTCGAGCCTTAATTTTATATTTTTATTTGATTCAGTGCCTCTAGTCTCAAGGCGCAGTTCTAATTCTTTCAAGCTTGGAGGTTCAATAAATATTGATATAGTATGATCCGAATATATTTTTTTTATTGCCATAGCTCCTTTGACATCTAATTCTAATAATAATAATTGGTTATTAATAATTGCATTAGTCAACGTGGATTCTAATGTACCATAATAATAATTACCATGGATCTTTTCCCATTCAGCAAATAATTTATTTTTAATTCCATTACTAAATTCTTTTTCAGTCATAAAGCTATAATCCATACCGTCTTTTTCATAGTCCCTTCGTTTGCGAGTCGTGCAAGATACAGAAAACTTGATTGAACTGTCACGCTCTTGCAAGGCCTTACAAAGGGTTGTTTTTCCCGTGCCAGATGGTGCAGATACAATAATTAAATTCTTCATAGAATATTTTGAACTTGCTCTCGTATTTTTTCAACTTCATCCTTCATTATTATCACATTATTAATTACATCATTTGATGAAGTTTTTGAACCTATCGTATTTACTTCTCTAGCAATTTCTTGTGTTAAAAAATTTAGGCGTCTACCAACAGAGTCATTGGCTGAAATCATCCCATGAAATTGGTCAAAATGACTTTTTAGTCTAACAACCTCTTCAGTTACATCAGCTTTCTCTGCCAGAATTGCTGTTTCCATCACAATTCTAGATTCATCTATTGAATTGTTATTGATTAGTTCTATAATCTTACTTTTATATTTTTCAGACCTCTTATCGAGTTCCTCAGGTAATCGTTTTTCAATCTCTGATAAAACTTTACTTAATATACTTAATCTTTTTTTAAAATCAGCCTGAAGCATTTTTCCTTCAGATTTTCTCATTTTAATGACCTCAGTACATGCATTATTAACACAATCTTTTAGTAGTTTAGAGTCTAGAGACTTCACATCTCTATTGGCAAATAAATCATTCGAGTTTATGAAATCACCCATATCCAAATGACGACCATATTTTTTTTGTATTTCTAATAATATTTTTTCAATCGCTTCAAATCGATTTTCGTTAAATGAAATTGATTCAGCATCTTTATTTTCTAATTCCAAATTTACATGGACTGTACCACGAACCAATTTCTCGACTATTAGGTTTCTTATGTTGCTATAATCATCAGGCTCAATTTCAAGACCTCGTATCTTTATATCCAAGTAGCGACCATTCACCACTTTAATATAGGAGGTTATCTTTTTAGTGCCCTTACCTGCGGTTCCCCGCCCATATCCCGTCATACTTTGAATCATTATTTATATATCCGAAAAAAGTCTGGTAATTTACATTTTATTAACGATAGATAACATAAATAATAGATCAGCTCAAAATCTATTATTTATAGAAAAAGAGAAATGGTACGTATATTCATTATGGATGAAAAAAGTATTTATAACAGGTGCCAGTAGTGGAATTGGTGAATATTTAGCATATTCTTATTCAAAATTAAATTATTATGTAGGTCTTGCTGCTAGAAGGGAAAATAATTTAAATAAAGTCGCCACTAAGTGCGTTGATCTAGGGGGAAAAGCTAAGGTCTATCCACTTGATGTTCTAAATGAGATTCAATGTAGTGCAGCTATTAAAGATTTTATTTCCCTTCCTGGTTCAGTTGAAGCTGTATATGCAAACGCAGGAGCTGGTAGCCCAGATGAACTAAGTTCTGGGAGTTCATCTGCCATGAATCGAATACTTAGTATTAATATCATAGGAGTTACAAATACAGTAATGCCATTTATTCCCTATATGAAATCAATAAAAAATGGAAAAATTGCTGTGATTTGCTCTATTGCTAGTTTTCGAGGACTAGCACATCATTCTGCCTATAGCGGTTCAAAAGCGGCTGTTAGAAATATTTGCCAAGGTTGGAGTACTGCTCTTTATAAGCACGGTATTTCTGTAACAGCAATTTGCCCAGGTTTCATTAAAAGTGAAATGACAGATAATAATAAATTTTATATGCCATTTCTTATGGATACAGATGTAGCCGTAAAAAAAATTATTCGAGCAGTTAATAAGAAAAGAAAAGTTTTTATCTTTCCTTGGCAAATGCGCTTTTTTACTGTGCCAATAATGAAATATGCGCCCGATTGGATATTTAGAAAATTTTCAATTTAATTTTTATAATTAAAGATTATAATTTTTCAATATAACCTTTAACCCAATCAGAATTAACCGAAATTGAAATTAAGTGGCTTGTGCCCAACCCTGATCCAGAAGGTTCGTTTAAAAATGCATAATCAAGTGACATATTGCCCCAACTTAATCCCACGCCTGCTGTAACTGATCCTAAGCTATTTCTTCCTAACCTTAAAGCTAATTGATTATTATAAATTGTATTTAATCCAGTAATGATTCTTCCTCCATGATTACCAATAATAAAATCATCATTCATTGTTTTACCTCCAGCATCCCATACTATATTAGCCATACCAGTAAATAACAATTTTGCTTTAGTTAATGCAATTGACTGTGCAACGCCAGTGATTATTGTGGGCTTAAATCTCTCAACTGTACCATTGTCCCATACTTGCCAGCTAGTTGTCATATCTCGAACAGTGACTCCAATACGACCATTCTCCCAAGGATAAGTAATAAATCCAATATCTAAACCAATACCAGTCCCTGAATATTTATCTAATGAATGGATTAATGTTTTCAGAGCAAGGCCAAATTCAAAGTTATCTTTTTGCCAAGAAGTGCTAACATGAAAACCTAATTGCCGTTGTGAAAAATATTTTACTTTATCATTATCTAACCTTTCACCTTCATCAAGTATCCCATTACCTTCACCAGAGTCTCCACTACCGGGGATACCATCTAAACCAAAATCTAATAAAATATTTCTTGTATCTGGGATCTGGTCAATACCTTCATAAATGATAATTAAATTAAGTGGCCGTGAAAAATTATTTATAGGTAAACCAATAAGGTCACTATTAATCATACCAGCCAGCCTGCTCTGGTGAGTATAATTAATATTATGAATACCTACTTTATTTGAGACAGCTGGATTAAATAATGGTGAAATAGATGTTCCATAATCAGTAACTGTTTCACCTCCTAGAGATAGAATTCGAGCATCTCCAGCACTATTAAATGCTTGCCATCCATAACGAACCCAATAAGTTTCACTAAAAGATATTGATAAAATCAAAAATAAACTAAAAAACCTAATTTTATAAACCATGTTTTTTCTTTAATTGATCCAATATTCTAATGGCCTCTAGTGGGGAAAGATTTAAAACATCTAATTCTTCTAATTCTTTTCTAATCTGAGAATTTTGATCAGAAAAGACCGATAACTGATCATTATTTGAAATATTATTACTTTTTCCATTATTAAATTGATCTTGAATATGATAGTTTAAGATTTCAGATGCGCGTGCAATGACATTTTGAGGAAGGCCTGCCATTTCTGCAACATTAATTCCATAACTTTTATCTCCAGGCCCAGATAAAATTTCCCTAAGAAAAATGATTTTATTTTGAAATTCCTTTACAGCAATATGATAATTTTCAAGACGAGCAAGATCAGTTTCAAGATGTGTCAATTCATGATAATGTGTTGCAAATAAAGTTCTTGCTGCTAAAGATTTGTTATCATGAATATACTCAGTTATGGCCCATGCAAGAGATAGGCCGTCATATGTGGCCGTACCACGTCCTATTTCATCTAATAGAATTAAACTTTTTTCTGTGGCATTATTAAGAATATTTGCAGCTTCATTCATTTCAACCAAAAATGTACTTTCACCTCCGGCAAGATTATCACTTGCTCCTACACGCGTAAACAATTTATCACAAATTCCAATTTCAGCTGAGGATGCTGAAACAAAACACCCTAAGTGTGCCATATAAACGATAAGACCAATTTGACGAAGATAAGTAGATTTCCCAGCCATATTTGGTCCTGTAATAAGATGAATTTGATTAGTTTTAGTATCCATATCGAGATTATTAGAAACAAAACGTTCTGTTACTGGAAGTAATTGCTCAACAACCGGGTGCCTACCCTTATTAACTTTAATTATGCTCCTATTAACTAATTTTGGACGTATATAATTATTTGATACTGATACTTTAGCGAACGTTGTTAGCACGTCCAATCGATTGATAACAAAAGCATTCGCCTGCAATAATCGTGCTGAATTAATAATATATTGGCATAGAGTTTTAAATATTTCAGATTCTATATTGTATATTTTTTCATCAGCTGACAATATTTTTTCTTCATACTCTTTGAGAGCTGGTGTTATATATCTTTCAGAGTTGACCAATGTTTGTTTCCTGATATAATCATCAGGAACCTTATCACCGTGAGCCTTTGTAATTTCCAAAAAATAACCAAAAACTTTATTGTAGCCCACTTTCAATGATGAGATACCTGTTCGCTCACGCTCACTTGTTTGAAGATCTGCAATCCATTGTTTACCTCCACTACTTAATTTTCGAAGTTCATCTAATTTTTTATCAACACCTTCTAAAATAACGTTTCCTTGATTAATTTTTGATGGGGCATCAAGGTTAAGTGTTCGAACAATTTTTTTAGTTACTTTGTTAGTATTTTTGAATAATTTATTGAACAAGACCAATTTTTTTTGTTTAGAATTCTCTAATATTGACTTGATAAAGGGAATTTGTTCCAAGCTAATACGAAGCCCATTTATTTCTTTAGGTGTAACCTTGCCACTGTTTATTTTTCCTATTATTCTTTCTACATCAGATACTTGATTTAGATGTAGTGATATATCTTCATTTAGCGCTGAATTATTATGAAATGATTCAACAATATCTAATCGGTTAGTAAGACGTTTTTTATCAGTTAAAGGTCTGTTCATCCACTGCCTTAAAAGGCGCCCTCCACCAGCGGTAACTGTTTCATCCAAAATATCAATTAAAGTTCCATGCGTTCCCTGAGATGCTAAGCTTTTGAAAATTTCTAAGTTACGTACAGTAAAACTATCTAATCCCATGATACCATTATCTGATATTGGCTGTATTTTTGAGATATGATCTATTGATCCATTTAATGATTCAGTAATATGATATAATATTGCTCCTGCACTTGCAATTCCATTATTTAGATTTTCACATCCAAACCCCTTTAAAGACTTAACTTTAAATTGTTCTATTAACTTTCTATAGCTCTCCTCAAAATTAAATACCCAATCTTCTATCTTTGTGATAAACGGCTTTAATTCTAAATACCAACGTGATGTAGAGAACACAACAGATTCTCCTATAATCACCTCTTGAGGGGCAAATTTTCTTAAACATTCACCTATTCTATTTTCCTGACACTCCCCTATAAAGAATTCCCCGGTTGATTGATCTAAAATTGAGTATCCAATATTTGACTTAGCATAGAATATTGATGCCAAATACCTATTAGACTTTTGATCCAATGCTTGCTCTGATGTAATCGTTCCTGGGGTAATTACTTCGATAACTTCACGCTTTACAATACCTTTAGATAATTTGGGGTCTTCCACTTGCTCACATATTGCAACCCTCTGGCCAGCAGCAACTAATTTGTATAAATAATTATCCAAAGCATGGTAAGGGAAACCCGCTAAAGGTACATCAGCAGCTGCACCATTGGATCTTTTCGTGAGAACAATACCTAAAATTTTGGCAGTGATTTTGGCATCTTCATTAAATGTTTCATAAAAATCCCCCATTCTAAAAAGGACTATAGCATCACTATACTCTTTCTTAACATCTAAATATTGATTCATTAAGGGTGTTCCAGAATTTTTAGTCAAGCCCATCTCCTTTGACTCTTATATCGCCTTGCCGTTCAGTTAAAGATTGATCATCGCAGTATTCTAGTAGAGGAATCGCAGATCTCCTGCTGCTTAAAGTGATTTTTTTGAAATCGGATACTTTCATTTCTCTAGATGAAGAAAAATATTCTGATAATGCATGCTTCAATTTATCTATAAGGTTTATGTGAATCCATAAACCTTGTTTTATTTCGATAACTTTTCCATTATTTTTTAAAAGGTGTAATAATGATAAAGCTTTTTTGGGATCATCTGAAAAAAGACTATCTACTTTAGGAATATTATAGGCTGCCTTAATTAATAGCTCCTCTAATTTTAAAGTCAATTGCAAATCAGAGTTTGATAGAGATATTGAATGATCTTTTAACGCATAACCTCGTTTCAAATTCACAACATTATTTGCCATGGACTCAACAGCATATGATAACCAATCCTCACTAAAATCAACCTCATCTCGTAATTGTTCTTTAGATACATAATCTTTATATGGATTCTCACTATGAAATCGCTTCATCGCTTCATTAACTATTTGAGTGGAATATTCAAATTTTTCCTGAGTAAATAATAAACCGTTGTGGGTTTGAATTTCTTCTTCAATAACCCATTGTTTAATTTGAGATTCATTCGTGTGAAAATAATGCGCCCATACATCTATTGATTTAGGTTTATTCCAATAAAATGATATGAATTGCTTAAGTCTCTTTGATGGAATCAAATCAAGATCATTTGTCCATTTTTTTAATTGTTTTTTTGTAGGAATTGGTTCTGGGTCTAAAACAATACATCCTCCTATCGTTTCCATAGGAGAGAAGCTGCGAATAATAAATCTTTCATCCATAATTGCTGCGACTGGCTTTTCTAGAATAAATAAAACATTAGCAGACTGGCCTTTTTCAATTGGATCGCCAAAAATTATAGCTTTAGCAATTACCTCTGCCGTACCAATATGAAGATGGACACGTTGATTATTTTTTAATTTCCATCGAGTATCATTTATTATTGATACTCGAGCAATTATTTTCTTTGTGGATTTTATCCAACCAGGCTCTGCGATCATTGTCCCTCGATGAAGAACAGAAAGCTCTGGCCCTGAAAGGTTTACTGCCGCACGCTCCCCCATTTTCAAAGATGATGACTCATTACGGTGGGATTGTAAGCCCCTTACTTTAACCTTAAAGCTTCCAGGAATAATTTCTAATTCTTGATTGGTTTTTATATCCCCAGACAAAACAGTTCCTGTCACAATAGTTCCAAATCCTGTTTTTGAGAATACTCTATCAACCGGTAAACGAAAGAATCCACGATTGCCATCAGCGTTAATTGTTTGAGATTCATCAACAATTACTTTTTTTAACTGGCTCAATCCATCACCAGTAGTAACGGAAGTGCGAATAATGTTAACTTTATTGATAAATACACTTGAGATGAGCTCACGAGCCTCTAATTCAACCAAATCAATCCAATCTGGATCATCTATAAGGTCCGTCTTTGTTATCGCGACTATAGCTCTATTTACGCCAAGAAGCTCCAAGATATGGAGATGCTCACGTGTTTGAGGCATAATACCATCATCAGCAGCTATAGCAATTAAACCAATATGAATCGTGGAGACACCCGCAACCATATTTCGGATAAACTTTTCGTGTCCTGGAACATCAATAATTGTAATAAACTGATCCAAGTAAGCGAAACCCAAATCAATCGTCATCCCTCTCGATTTTTCTTCAGATAGGGTGTCCGTATCTATTCCAGTAAGAGCCTTGACCAAGGCAGTTTTCCCATGGTCAATATGACCTGCAGTACCGATGACGACTTGCGACATTTTTTTCCTTACTATAGATTATTGATAACCTCAACTAAGTCCTTTTCTTGCCCTGGAATAAGTGCTTTTAAATCAATAAAATATTTATTTTCTTTAATATACCCCACTACTGGAATACTTGCTATTCTAAACATTCTTGCGAGCTTTGTTAGCGAAATATTTTTTGGATTGAATTCTAGAGCCATACTCTCGAGCCTTTCGAGAGGTAAGGATCCACTCCCAACTTCAACTTCAGATTTAACAAGAGAAATACCCAAATCTTTTATACTTTTTATTGATAATAGTGATAATATTCTTTGACCTCTACTCTTCATTGATTTTATTGTAGACATTAGAAGCATATTTGCCAAATTATTTTTTGATGGTCCGTTATTGCCAAATGACCTAAGTGCTTCATCCAAAAAAGCTAATGTCCATTTATCGCATCGAACTGTACGGGCAATAGGGTTCTTCTTTAATCGATTAACTAAAGTCTTATTTCCTATAATCAGACCTGCTTGAGGACCTCCAAGAAGTTTATCACCTGAAAATGTTATAATTCCAGCACCAGTTTTAACAATGTCCGTAATCATTGTACTAGCAGGTATACCTTTATCTGTTGAATCTACAATCTCTCCACACCCAAGATCTGCCATTACAGGAATACGTTTCTTCTTTCCAAGCTGAGCCAGTTCATTTAGACCAACCTCTTTAGTAAAACCTTTGATCACATAATTACTGGTATGCACCCAAAGTATGAGACCCGTATTCTTGCTGATTGCATTCTCATAATCTCTAAAATGGCATCTATTTGTAGAGCCAACCTCTTTAATAATGCATCCACTTTTCTTTATAACATCAGGAATCCTAAATGAACCACCAATCTCAACTTGCTGACCTCGAGCAATAATCACCTCCTTACCCTCACTTAATTCATTTAATGCTAAAAACACTGCAGCAGCATTATTATTAACAACCATTCCAGATTGAGCACCTGTAAGTGCTGATAATAAACCTTCAATATGACTTTGTCTATCTCCGCGTTTTCCAGATTCTAAATCAAACTCCAAGTTGATATATCCTGATAAACGATTAGCAATTTCCTTTGCAACAGTTTTATCTACGGGGGCACGTCCAAGACCTGTATGTAATACAATACCAGTACCGTTAATAACAGATTGAATGCTAGAAGTAGATAACTGATCAATCACTGATAAAACTTCTTGGATAATCTTGGATCTACTTTGCTTTAAATTTCCCTTCATTGCCAATCCACGAAATATCTTTAATTCATTTTTTATAATATATGATAAATACCTTTTATTAAGGGATTTATACTTATTTGCTTTAAGTAATACTTCGGATACTGAAGGCAGGTTTTTGATTTGATTTTGAACCATAGCAATTATGAAGATATATTAATAACAGGCCTAAATCAAGCTGTTCCAGCAGCTCTACGCATGAACCAACCAAAAATTACACTAGGTATCAACAATAAACCCATTGCTGGAAAAACTGCAGAAACACCCATATTAACTGCAATTATACCACTGAATCCCGCTGCCAAGGACCCAATTCCAAAGCTAAGAAAGAAACTGATTCCATACCCTAATCCTCTATTTTGATTATGAGTAAATTGTGCAATAAGGGTATTTCCTATTGGCTGATTACTAAAATAAGCAACACCTAAGAATAGACTAGATATCACCAACAGTAAATCTGTTGTATATCCCATTAAAATAAAGAATGGAATGTTGATTAATATAATCCATACAAGAGCCGTTGGTTTATGAAATAATTCACCAATTTTAGCACCAACAAGCTGCCCTCCGATCCCAGCCACAAATACCATTGTTGGAAATAATCCTGCTTTCATATTGGCAGAGATACTTGGAAATATTGTATTAGTATTTTCTGCGAAATGAATAGGCATAAATGTCGTGAGTCCATAATAAGCCATCCCCATAAATGCATTTGTTAGAAAATATAAAATTAAAGCAGGCTTATTTGTATTTCTTTCATTATTTGCGAATTCATCATCTGGAATCTCTGTTCGTTTACGATAGGGTATGGCAAAAAAGGTGCTAATAGCTAATATACAGTTAAAAGTACCAAGAACTGCATATGCTGCTCGCCAAGAAACAATTGCAGCTACTGCTGTAGCTAATATCGGGCCAAGTGCTGATCCAGTTGAGCCAAAAATACCGTGGACTGCCATTCCTTTCGTTAATTTTGTAACTCTATGTGAAATAAGTGTTAGTCCAGCTGGATGATAAATACTGCAAAAGAAACCCATTAATCCAAGTCCAACAATCATCATTTCAAAAGAACTAGATAATGCTACTAAAAGAGCTGATAATGATGATCCAATTTGATATATAAGTAAAAGTTGTCTTCCGCCAAAACGCTTTTCTGCCCATCCAGCAGGAATTGCACCTAAGCCAAACATAAACGCACTAACAGTTACTACAAATCCAAGTGTATCTAGTCCTACATTAAATTCATTGCGAATAATCGGTATAAGACTAGGTAAGGTTAGCATTAATGCATGAACGGATAAATGGCTACCACCAGTAATCGATAATATAATTTTTTCAAATTTACTCATAAATAAAAAACCCTCAACACCAATGGTAATGAGGGTTAATAATTACATGTCTAACTTGGGTTATCGCTTTTCAGCAATACGTGTGGCCTTAGCACCAGTCAATTTTTTCATATAGTTTAACTTTGCACGGCGCACTTTCCCACGACGTTTTACGTCAATTTTTTTTACGTTTGGAGAGTGTACAGGAAAAATACGTTCGATACCTATCCCGCCAGAAACTTTTCTGACAGTAAATGTTTCAGAAATATCGCTACCTTTTCTACCAATTACGATACCTTGAAATTTTTGAATACGTTCTTTCCCACCTTCAACTACACGCACATCGATTGAAACTGTATCTCCAGGTCCAAAATCTGGAACATCTTTTTTTAACTGATGTTCAATAACCGGTCTAGTCTTATTCATCTTTTAACTCCGACTTATTTATTTTAATATAATTTTTCCACATATCAGGGCGCTTTTCTTCAGTTCTTTTAGCTCTACAGTCTTGTTTCCATTTATCAATCTCTTTATGGTTACCTGATAAAAGAACTTCTGGCACAGATAACCCTTCAATATCTCTTGGCTGCGTATAACAAGGAGAATCTAGTAAGTCCATCGCAAAAGAGTCAGTCAATGCTGATTCAATATTATTGATAACTCCTGGAACTAACCGAACCACACTATCAATAATAATCATTGCAGGGATTTCACCATTTGTAACTACAAAATCACCAATTGAGTATTCATGTGTTACATATTTTTCAATTACTCTCTCATCTACGCCCTTGTAATGTCCACATATGACAATAAGCTTTTTAATTGCACTATTTTCCTTTGCACAATTATGGCTCCAGGGTATCCCCTGAGGCGAGGGAAAAATAATCCTAAGATCATCTTCACCACCCACTTTTTCAATCGCATTTTCAATCGCCTTAAACAAAGGACCCGCCATCATGACCATTCCTGGTCCGCCCCCAAATGGTGTATCGTCTATTTGGCGATAATCACCTTCACCAAAATCACGAAGGTTGATCAAATGAAGTTCAACCTTTTCTCTTTCAACCGCCTGCCTCAGCATAGAATGCTGAACGACCGACTCAATCATTTCAGGAATCGGTGTAATGATGGCGATTTGTGTTTTCAATCTATCAAACCATCCATGGGTGTAATGGTTACTATACCCATTCTAAAATCCACCTCACGGATAATTTCCGGCACAACCGGAATTAATATTTCCTTTTTATCTCTTGATATAACATAAACATCATTCGCAGGTAAGCTCATCATATCAACTAGCTCACCAACAGGTTCTCCGTTATCAGTTATAACAGTGGCACCTATGAGATCAGATGAGATCATATTAATTGGATCTTTATCTGAAATTGATGCAAATAAAAGTTGGCCAATCATTGATTCAGCGTCATCTCTAGTTTTATAACCTTGAAAAAGAAAACGGCGTCTTTTATTAACACCAGTTACTTTTTCTAGCTTCACATCTCTAGCCAAATTCTCATCAAAACCAATAAAAAGAGGTTTCTCCACATAATCATCAAATTGACGAATTAATGGACGAACTCCTACTTCTCCATTAAGCCCAGATGCACGAGTTATTTTTGCAATCGGAAAAAGCTTAGTCTTCATTCGTGTCGATTACCTCTAATCGAGCTCGCTTTCCACCTTCTTTAGCATTCATGGCAAACAATATTGTGCGAATGGCAGAAATATTTCTACCTCGCTTACCTATAACCTTACCGTAGTCACCATCACCAACTGTCAATTCAAAAATGATGGTTTGTTCTGACTCAACTGCTTCAACGTTAACCTCATCAGGTTTATCCACAAGTAGTTTTACTACTGATTCTATAAATTCCTGCATAATTATCTCCCTTCAGTCTTATACTATTTTTTCTTCTCAGGTTTTTTGTCTTTTTTTGCTGGTTTCTC
>CAYRYZ010000022.1:0-26268 GCA_964428745.1 uncultured bacterium
ACCAAAGGACAGCCATCAAACCCAAGGGGAGGCTATCATTTCTTGAATTTTTCTGATCCTGATAACCCAAAAGAAGAGGCTATTTATGAAGTACCAGAAGCTGGTTCACATAACTTGTGGGTATTCGGAGATGTATTAATCGCTGGGAACTATCAAGGAGGATTACGCATTGTAGATATTTCTGGTGAACTCCTTGGAGACATTTATAAACAGGGTCGTGAAATTGGTCATTATGTACCTTATCATAAAGAAGGTAAAATACCCAATGCACCAATGGTTTGGGGCGCGCAACCGTATAAAAATTATATTTTCTTTGCTGATATGAATTCAGGTTTGTACTGTATTCAATTGGTTGATGGACAGCCTTCAGGTAGGCGTATTCCCGGATAGTGTTGGCGTATTGTTAGATATAATAAATAATTTATCAAATAGTCACTGTTCGGCTTTAGATAGACTTATAACTTCAAAAATTGGAGATTAAAATGAAAAAAATATATTCAATAGTATTTCTATTATCATTTACTGGATTACTTGGGCAACCTCCAAGTTCACAAAATAAGGATCTTAAATTTGTTTTCGAACCTGACTCTCTCTCCTTGAATATTGGTGAGGAAGCCTCAGTATTAATTCGGCTTGTTGATTCAAAAGGGGATCAAGTAAAAAGTACTTTTATGATTCGAGGGCAAAGAAAAGCACTAGATGCTAAACCAAGAAGAAGTGACTCAACTGGAGTGGCAAAAGTAAACATAAAAGCATTTGATGCTGGAAAATTAAATCTTAGGGCTATGGCTTTTGGAAAAAGTGGAAGAACTGTTGGTACAATGAAAGTTAATGTACCTTTACCTCCATTAGAAAAAATAACTTTTGTTAACCCAACAAAAAAAGTTTTTGTTGGGACATCAGTAAATTATGCTGTTAAAGTTTATGATAAGGCAAAAATAATCAGAGAGAATACAAATGTTGTTTTTACATCAAACAATAATAAGGTAGCTGAATTTGATAACTTTGCCAATTTGATTATTAAAAAATCTGGTAAAATAACCATTACCGCTAAAATAGATGATATAGAAGAATCCTTAGTAGTATCAGCCAAAAAAAACCCAGCAAGAAAAATAAAATTTGATATAAGCGAGAATCAAATAAGAACTGGTGATGTAATAAAATTAAATGCTATGGTTTTAGATGGACGAAATAAAGTTCTTGATAATATTCCTATAGCTTTTTCTTATTCAGGTAAAGCAATTCATCATACAGATAATTTTATTAATAATCAATCAACTGAAAGTATTGGCCGACCAGCATCTGGCATGATTACTCAAAATGGTAAATTTGTAGCTGAAACACCTGGTATTTATACCTTAACAGCTCAATCAAGTGGATTTTCAGCATCCAAAAAAGTAAAAGTTGTTCCTAGAAATGTACGTAAGAGACTTGAAGTTGTAGGACACGGCACCATTTCCAATCACAATACATCTGATCTTTGGGTATGGGCAGGCATTGGTAAACATACAGGGAAAGATTTTGCTGTAACAGGTACACATAGCGCAGATGGCGAGGCATATTTTTGGGATATTAGTGACCCCGCGAATATGGTAATAATTGATACAATAAAGGTTGATGCGCGGACTGTAAATGATGTAAAAATTTCTGAAGATGGTAGAGTCGGCGTTATTTCAAGAGAAGGTGCATCAAATCGGAAAAATGGATTGGTCATACTAGATGTTTCTGACCCATTCAATGTATTAATTATTAATGAATATAATGATAACTTAACGGGCGGTGTCCATAATGTATTTATTTATGAAGATCATATTTATGCATTAAGCGCTGGTACACGATATGACATAATTAATATAAGTGATCCTGCAAACCCATTTCGTGTGGGGTCTTATGAATTAGATACCCCCGGACACAGCATCCATGATGTCTGGGTAGAAAATGGAATTGCTTATTCATCTAATTGGAGTGATGGTGTTCATGTGGTTGATGTGGGTGGAATAAAGCAGAGTGAAAAGTCAAGAGAGAGAAATAAATTTAATCCGTTTTTAGCACTAGCAGGCCAAGGAAGTCCAGGAAATCCAACAAAATTAGGTAGTAAAGAAGATCCAAACGGACATAACCATGCAGCATTTCCATTTCAAAGCGAATCTACAAATAAATTTTTTATTATTACAGGCGATGAGTGGGCAAAGAGTGTTCCTGGATCAGAAGAAAGAATTTATCAAGGAGGATTCCATTTTGTTGATTTTACAGATATAAAAAATCCTGTTGAAACAGCAATTTATCAGGTACCAGAGGTTGGGTCGCATAACCACTGGGTTGAAGGCGATACATTATTTGCTGGTTATTATTATGGAGGAATAAGGGTTGTTGATATTTCAGGAGAACTGATGGGGAATTTATATGCGCAAGGTAGAGAAATAGCCTTCTTTAAAGGTGAAGATCCTAATGGGAGTACCGCTAACATAACCAATGTATGGGGCGTGATTCCATATAAGGGTTTAATTTATTTTGCCGATCTCAATAATGGTTTATGGGCTGTTCGACTAGTAGATAATGAACCATTAGGAACAAATTAGAGAGAAAAATGAGAGGAAGCATTAAAACAACAATAATTTATACATTCAGTATGAGTGTATTATGCGCTAAAGAATCTGAAGATGAAATTTATCTTATCAGATTTGATAACATTTTTAATAAAGTATGAACTAGAGGAGATAGTACTTATGAACAAAAGAAAATTTTTATTTGCACCGTTTTTAATTATTGCAACGCTGATTGGTCAGGATGACAGTAAAGAAAAGTTCCATTTTGAATTTGGAATGGATTCATTAATAATCAATGTTGGTGAATCTAAAGAGATAACAATTAAGTTATTAAACGAAAAAGGAAAACTCGCTCAAAATCCCTTTTATGTTTTTGGTCAGAGAAAATCTTTATCAGCATCACCACGCATCAGTGATTCTACGGGTGTAGCTACTGTTACGCTTATGGCTCATAAGCCAGGTCGATTAAGACTTAGCACACAAACAATTACAGTAAAAAGAGATGATCGCGTAAGAGATAATTTTGTAGTGAATGTCCCATATCCGCCGATTGATAAAGTTGTATTTAATCGTACGCCTAAGAAACTATACGTTGGAACAATTACAGAATTTTCTGTTGAAGTTATTGATAAAGCGGGGCTCACTAGAGACGATCTTAATGTCGAATTAAAATCTAGCAATTCTTCTGTCGCGGACTTTGATGCATATGGCCACTTAGAAACTAAAAGAACAGGAAGAGTTACCATCTCTGCTAAAGCAGAAGATGTAAAAGAATCATTTAAAATTAGTGTGGTGAAAAATCCCACACGGAGTATCACTATTACTTCAGAAAAAAATCAAATTCGCACTGGAGATGTATTGCGCCTAAATGGAATGGCGTTAGATAGAAAAGGGAGAAATGTTAAGGATGCTCCCATAACATATACTTATACTGGCCAAGGAGATTATGGTGAGTTTGGATTACCAACATCTGGGCTGGTAACGGATGATGGTAGATTTGTTGCGGAGACTTCTGGGCTTTATACCATAACAGCATCATCAGGAGGATATTCCTCACAAAAGACAGTTAAAGTTGTCCCAAGAAATGTAAAGAAAAAAATTAAATTAGTTGGCCATGGATTAATTTCTGAAGTGTTAACTAGTGATTTATGGATTTGGCCAGGTATAGGAAAACATAAAGGAAAAGATTTTGCTGTTACTGGTACTTGGGGTTCAAATGGTGAAGCTTATTTTTGGGATGTTTCAAACCCTGATAGTATGATGATTATTGATACTATTACTGTTGATGCTAGAACAGTTAATGATGTTAAAATTTCTGAAGATGGGCGCGTTGGCATTATGACACGCGAGGGTGCATCTAATAGAAAAAATGGTTTTGTTTTACTTGATGTTTCAGATCCATATAATGTAACAATTTCTGCAGAGTTTAATGATGATATGACAGGCGGTGTCCATAATGTTTTTATTTATGAAAACCATGTTTATGCAGTTAATAATGGTACAAAGTATGATATAATTAATATTGATGATCCGAAAAATCCTTTTAGAGTAGGAGTATTTGAATTGGATACTCCGGGGCATAGCATTCATGATGTTTGGATTGAAAATGGAATTGCATATTCTTCAAATTGGAGTGATGGTGTAGTTGCGGTTGATGTAGGTGGTGCAAAATTTGATGAAGCAGATCGATCTAAATCACAATTTAATCCTTTACTTGTAAAGGCAGGAAAAGGTAGCCCAGCTAATCCTCAAAAATTGGCAGAAATGGGAGATCCTACTGGGCGTAATCATGCCGCATTCCCTTTTTTAAGTCAATCCACTGGACAATTCTATGTTGTTAGTGGAGATGAAAATTTCCCGTGGGGCGTTATGGCAACACAGGGGAAACCTTCTAATCCTAGAGGAGGTTTCCATTTTTTAAATTTTACTGATCCTGATAATCCAAAAGAAGACGCTCTTTATCAAGTACCTGAAGCTGGATCCCATAATTTATGGGTACATGGAGATACACTTATTGCAGGCTTTTATCAAGGTGGACTACGTATTGTAGATATTTCAGGTGAATTATTAGGAGATATTTACAAACAAGGTAGAGAGATAGGCGTTTATCAATCAGCACACAAGGAAGGTAAAATACCAAATGCAACAATGGTGTGGGGCGCTCAACCATATAAAGATTATATTTTTATTGCTGATATGAATTCAGGATTATACTGTATTCAATTAGTTGATGAACAAGAATCAGGCACACCTTAAAAATTGGAGAATAAAATGAAAAATATATATTTAATAGTATTTCTATTATCATTTAATGTATTACTTGGACAACCTCCAAGCTCACAAAATGAGAATCTTAAATTTGTTTTTGAACCAGATTCACTTTATTTAAATGTAGGCGAAACGGGTTCAGTAACCATTAAGCTTGTTAATGCTGATGGTGAACTTGCGAAAAACCCGTTCTATGTTTACGGATCGCCAAGACGATCATTAGAATCGAAACCTAGAATGAGTGATTCGACTGGAGTTGCTACGGTTACAATTAAACCGTATAAACCAGGGAAACTTAGCTTATCCGTTAGAAGTATTTCTCAAAAAAGAGAAGATAGAGTCTATGATAAAATGACAGTGCAAGTTCCTTTTCCTCCGTTGGATAGGATTGTCTTAAATGGGCCATCAAAAAAACTATATGCAGGTACATCTGTTCGATATACAACAGAGGTTTATGATAAAGCAGATTTACTCAGGGATGATGCAGATGTAAAATTAATATCTAGTAAAACTAATATTGCTGAATTTGATGATTACGGAAATCTAGTTACTAAAAAAGCTGGTAAAGTGAAATTAACAGCAAGTGTTGATAATGTGTCAGAATCATTAAATATAGCTGTAGTTAAGAATCCTGTTAATAAAATTTCACTTAATGCAGAAAAAGATAAAATAAGGACTGGTGATGTATTACAATTATCTGCAAAAGCTGTTGACAAATCTGGTCGTCAAATTAAAGATGTTCCTATAGTTTACTCTTATACTGGCAAAGCAGACTATGGTATTGGATTACCTGCTTCTGGGTTAATTAATGATTCAGGAAAATTTGTTGCAGATACTCCAGGTCTATTTACTATTACTGCACAATCTGGAGGATTTACAGCTAGAAAAACAATAAAAGTTGAACCACGTAATATTAAAAAAAGAGTTAAAGTTGTTGGACACGGAACAGTATCTGATGTAAATACTTCTGATCTATGGATTTGGCCAGGAGTAGGGAAGCATAAAGGAAAGGACTTTGCTGCAACCGGAACTTGGGGTGCCAATGGGGAAGCTTATTTTTGGGATGTTACAGATCCTTCCAAAATGGTAATTATTGATACGATTACTGTAGATGCACGCACTGTAAATGATGTTAAAGTTTCGGAAGATGGTAGAGTTGCTGTTATAACTCGTGAAGGTGCATCAAATCGAAAGAATGGGTTTGTTGTATTAGATGTTACAGATCCCTACAATGTCAAAATAACGGCTGAGTATAATGATGATATGACAGGTGGTGTTCACAATGTATTTATATATGATAATCATGTCTATGCTGTGAATAATGGACGTAAATATGATATTATTAATATCGAAGATCCATCTAATCCTTTTCGCGTTGGACGTTATGAATTAGATACCCCTGGTCATGGAGTTCATGATGTATGGGTGGAGGATGGAATTGCATATTCATCTAATTGGGCTGATGGTGTGCATGCAGTTGATGTTGGTGGTGTAAACTTTAATGAAAAGAATAGATCAAAAATGAAATATAATCCATTTCTTGCTATGGCTGGACAAGGTAGCCCAGGTAATCCGGTTAAGCTCGGAGGAATGTCAGATAGAAATGGACACAACCACGCAGCTTTTCCTTTTATCAGCCAATCAACAGATAAATTCTATATTATAGCAGGAGATGAATGGGGAAACCAATTTGGAATGGCAGGTGGATTTCATTTTCTTGATTTCACCAATCCTAAAAACCCTGAAGATGTTGCGGTTTATCAAGTTCCTGAAGCTGGTTCACATAATCATTGGGTTCATGGAGACACTTTACTTGCTTCATATTATCAAGGTGGCCTAAGAATCGTTGATATTTCAGGAGAGTTGATGGGTGATATTTATTCACAAGGTCGAGAAATTGCTTTCTTTCTTTCAAGTGATCCCGATGGATTCATGGTTAACAGGCCAAATGTATGGGGTACCATGCCTTATAAAGATCTAATTTATTTTTCTGACATGAACAATGGGTTGTGGGCTATAAAATTAGAGGACGATAATAGATTAGGGACTAATTAAAATGAAAAAAACACTTCAATTTTTACTAACCACTTTAATTATTGGAACTCATCTAAGCGCAAAAGATTATTATATCTATTGTGCTACTGAATCTGAGGATGAAGTTGCCTTAATACGCTTTGATGGTAAAACTGCTCATGTTGAAAAAAGGATACCAGTTGGAGTTTGGCCAGTTGAGATTGAAGGACCACATGGCATTACAGTTTCGCCTGATGGAAGTTATTGGTATTTATCTATGGCTCATGGTTTACCCTATGGCCATTTATATAAGTATAAAACGGGTACAGATGAATTAATTGATAGAGTTGAGCTTGGACTATTCCCAGCAACAATGGGCATATCTAATGCAACTGGGCTATTATATATCGTTAATTTTAATTTACATGGTGGTCACACTGACAAGAGCACCGTTTCAATAGTAGATCCAGATGAAATGATTGAAATTGATAGAGTTGAAACAGGGATAATGCCTCATGGATCAAGATTGTTAAATAATGGTTTAAAACATTATTCTGTGGCAATGATGTCAGGCACTTTATATGAAATTGATGCAATGACAATGGAATTAGAACGTACCCTTTCCACCGCTCCAATGAAAAAAATGAATAAACATAGTGGTCATAATATGAAAATGAAATCAGGCGCTAAAATGAATCATAAAATGCCCCCTGAAAAACCTACTTGGGTTTATCCCCATCCTAATGACAACCTTCTTTATGTAGTCAATAATGGCACAAATAATGTTGTGGAAGTTGATGTGAAAAAATGGAAGGTGGTAAGAACATTTAAAACAGACAAAGCACCTTATAATTGTGAAGTGAGTAGCGATGGAAAACATTTAGTTGTTACGTACAAAGGAGCTGCTAAAACAGGTGTGTGGGATTTGAAAACAGGAAAAGAAATTGCAAAATTCAAAAACACCCGTAAAGTGACTCATGGTGTTGTTATTTCGCCAGATAATAAATATGCCTTTGTGTCTGTTGAAGGTATTGGGAAAGAACCAGGCGCTGTTGAAATTTTTGATTTGAAAAAATTAAAACCTGTTGCAGTTGCTGAAATTGGTAAGCAAGCTGGTGGTATAGCTTTTTGGAAAATGGAGAATTAATTAATCTGAGCTAAAATTAATTATAACTTTTTCATTAATAAATGGCTCGGTGGTTTTTGAACCATCGGGCCATTGTATTTTTACACTAGATACTGTTTTATTATAACCCATAACCTGAACTGGAGAATTTTGCGACCAGTAACCTGATCCCGATTGAACCTCACGTACTGGCCCCAATGATCCATCTTTATATGCTAGTTGAATTTTTGCACCAAATGCCCAACGATTTAATTTTGGTCCTCTAAGGATAACTCGAACACCTGGTTTACTATTTACATTTTGAAATAATTTTGTTCTCGATCCATTTTGTGAAACTACAAGATCAATTCTTCCATCTGAATTATAATCAGAAAATGCGGCGCCTCTTTGATCACCATACACTAATATTCCACTTATATGTCCCGGGATGGCTTCGAAATTTCCATTGCCATCGCCAAACATTATAAGTCCTCGACCTGAGTCATTTCTATCAGTTTCTTTTTGAACAGTGAAGAAATTTTGACTAATAAAAATATCTTCATGGCCATCTCCATTTATATCCGAAACACCGGCATGCATTGCAGTAGACATTTGAGCTTCAAATGGGAGAGGGTAGGATATAAAACTATTACCGTTATTTATTAATACAACACTTTCTAAAGTATTTGCTTCTAAATAAGGTGAGGTTTCAAGGGTATTCCCAAAAATATCAGTTAATGTAGATTGAGCATAGTTCAAAAAAGTTTGTTTTTCTTCTCGAACAAATGGCATAGCATTTGAAATGCATGAGAATCCTCTTTCTGGGACTAGGTCTTCAAAATCGCCATCGTAATGAGCTTCTACAATATCAAGAACATCATTTTTATCAAAATCGTTAAAGTAGACTTGTCTTGGGTGAGATGTAGTAAAGTGATATTTTGTATTTAAACCCCAATTAGTAGCTACAATATCAATAAGGCCATCCTCATTAAAATCACCTGTTGCAATTCCATTCCACCACCCGTTCAATTGATCAAGGTTTAGTTTAGATGTAATGTTTGTTAGAATGCCATTATTATTTTCTAGAATTGTAATAGGACCCCATTCTAATGCAATCAACAGATCCGGATCGCCATCATTATCTATGTCACTAAATACTGATCCAGACACAAGTCCTATTTTTGATAAAACTATAGAATTTTTTTTATCGGGTAAATATTTGCCGTTTTCATTTATATATAACATTGATGAAGCAGGCATGGGGTACTTAGCAGGTATTACACGGCCCCCGGCAAAAATATCTAAATCACCATCGTTATCAATATCAGCTTGCGACAATGAACCAATCATATGATCTAAGCTTATAAAATTATTTTTTTCTTTTCTGGTGAAATTTGATATTGAACTTTTAGCTCCTAGTTGTGATTCAAAATTACTATTACCTACTATAATACCTTGATTGCCATTGTCATCAACAGTGCTAATTATACTTGTAACATCCTCTTGTAGATTTTTTTCTACAGAAAAAGGGATAAAACTATTTCCATCCTTATTCTCAAAATGATCAATTGACCCACCTTTACCAGATGCAATAAAAAGATCGTCATCACCATCAAAATCTGAATCAATCCATGCAACACCAGGGCCCATTTGACTAAATCGATTTGGTAATAAACTTTGATATAGAAAATCATCATATGGATCTTCATGATGATAGTGATTCAATAAGTGACTCATTTCCTTGAAAATGGGATTAACCTTATTTTTTACAATATCAATAGAATGTGTTTTGACTTGTCTAATCGTATACAATTGATTTTTTACTAATGAATCAATTACGGTAATTGTACCATCTCTCCATTGAATTTCAGCTAACATAAAACTATCGTTAGCCGCAAAAACTTGTAAGGGGTCAGATCCAGACAGATACCGTCCTCCTGATATTATTTCTCGAGATTGATATATGTCGTCACCTTTGACTTTAATTTTAGCCCCAATGGCTTGAGAGTTATTATTGAATCCTTCAAGTCGAATAGCTATACGTGGTGCAGTAGAATTATTTTTATATAACCCAACATGATTATTAAGACGATTAATTACTAGATCTAGATCACCATCATTATCCAAATCTGCTGTGGCAATTCCATGGGAAATATCTTTAGTATTTCCAATCCCCCATCCATCATCTACATTTTCAAACTTCATATCACCATTATTTTTTAAAGCAATATTTTTTAATTTAAGCGTTGGATATTTCAATAACATCCGTTTGTATTCATCGAAAGATTTTACTTTAGATAAAGCATCTTTTTGTTTTTGATTAGAATCAGAATCTTGAACATCAAACATATGTCCTGTCGCGATTAAGATATCTTCATGCCCATCTAGATCAACATCCATAAATATTGTACCCCAAGACCATTCTGATGCATGAGTGTTACTATATTGTGAAATTTCACTAAACGTTTGATCTCCCCTGTTAAGAAATAATGTGTTATGCATGTATTGCGGACGATTATCGATTTCTCCAATACCCAATGGCGTTGGTGCCATTGTACCCATTTGTGTTTTTTGTAAAACGTGAGATTGGCTCATCATATCAGTAACAAAAAAATCAACCTTACCATCTTTATTTAAATCAGAAAAATCAACCGCCATTGATGAATTGCTCGTATGGCGCAAAGCTAATTTTGGAATTAAGTTAAATGTTCCATCACCATTATTAATCCAAAATCTATCAGGACTTTCAAAATCATTACATATATAAATATCTGGATGAGTGTCATTATTAATATCTCTAAACTGTGCCATTAATCCCCAATCTCGAAGGTGGTTTTCAATTGGAGAACCATTTTCATCTTTGAAGTGGCTTTTTGTGATATCAATTAATTTGAAATTGCCATTCCCGTCGTTAATATAGTATTGATCGACTTCGGCCATTTCAAATCGCAATAAAATATCACCTTTTACAGCTGCTTC
The DNA here is from genome assembly GCA_964428745.1 of uncultured bacterium. Classification (GTDB taxonomy): domain Bacteria; phylum Fidelibacterota; class Marinisomatia; order Marinisomatales; family TCS55. Next base: position 10,912 of record CAYRYZ010000022.1, read on the forward strand.
ATATTCTTGATTAAAGGGAGGAAGTACAATCCATCTATTATTTGTTATTTCCATTAAAGTGTTATCAAAGCTAATCACAGGTGGTGGCAAAGAATCCCTCATTGCAAGCCTTTTATAATTGGTAATATATAAATCTAGGTCTCCATCATTATCAACATCAGCCAAGGCGGAAGATGTACTGCCTGGATTCTTCAGTTTTGAATCCAGTTTGGATTCAGAAAATTTGCCATTTCCATCGTTAACAAAAATACTATTTGGTCCACCCAATGCAGTGACGATCAGATCTAAATCTCTATCTCCATCAACATCTGCAAAAACTGACCCATTTGAATACCGATTTGGACATGAGACACCAGCATCCTCAGTTACATCTTTGAATTTCCAGTTGCCCATATTTATATATAATATATTTTTTTCTTTTAACCGGGGGACATAAATATCAACCCATCCATCATTATTAATATCTCCAAGGGCAATCCCAGACCCATGCATTAAATGTTGGTTCTCTAGAACTTCCTTTTCACCGATTTTATTTATTGCGGTTACACCCGTTATTAATGGATTCATTTCTGTAAAACCACTAGTATCCTTCATTGATATTCGACTAAGTGCTTCTTTTTTTAATAATTGAGGTGTATTAATCTGAGTACTATCATTCTTGTCACAACTAATAATAAATAGGGAAAATATTATGATGTAGTTAAATCGTTTTATCATTTTGACGAATTTAATGATAAGTATTTAATTAATACTTTGCGAATCGGTTCTAGCTGATTTGGTCATTACTAAAATAATTTTGGTACTGTCCTTGAAAGAAAGATGTTGAACTCTGGTAGCTTTATAATAATAATAAATTGTCAATAAATATAAAATGTGGAACCACCATTCAGAGACTTTGCCAATGAAGAATGCCCCGTCAATGATTACCATAGCCATAAACAGAATAGTAACCATCATTGTAGGAGGATATAATTTTCTTTTAATTGCAAACATTTGACGATATAGATCATCGCCTATTTCTTTATGAGATTCTAAATACTCTCTTACGTTAACTCCAGTTCCTACAAAAAAGAACATTACTAATGTTTGACTTGCAATAAAAATTAGACTTACAAGCAAATCCAATGTTATATGATTTTGAGCCCAGAAATTTATGTAATGATTGATTCCTATTAGTAGTAAACCAATGCCAGAAATAAAAACCAACACATATGATAAAATCATGAAAAACCACATATTGTTACCTAAACATTAAAATGAAAGTAAATGCAGTCGCCATCTTCAACAATATATTCTTTGCCATGTAGTTGAGAAAGACCAGCATCTTTGACTTTTTTTTCTGATCCATATTTTATTAAATGTTTATACTTTATTACTTCAGCTTTAATGAACCCTCTTTCAAAATCAGTATGAATTTCACCCGCTGCTTGAGGAGCCGTTGAACCTTTGTTAATAGTCCAAGCTCGAACTTCCGTAGGTCCACCAGTAAAATATGTTTCTAAACCTAATAAATTAAATCCAGCATGAATTAATTTATTTAGCCCGGGCTCCTGTAAATTATATTCATCAAGAAATAGAGATTTTTCTTCTTTATTCAGATCGGCTATTTCTTGTTCAATTTTTCCGCATAGCCTTATTGCAAGATTATTTTCATTATCAGCAAAATCAAATAGACTCTGTACATAATCATTTCTCTTATTATTCACAATTTCTGTTTCATCAACATTTGCTACATATAGTATGGGCTTTCCTGTTAATAGAAAAAGTGATTCAATTATATTAATCTCATCTTTTTGAGTATAGAATGTTCTTGCCATTTTTCCTTCATCGCAATGTTCTTTTAATCGTAAAAGAATATTTAATTCTTTTTCAGCATTTTTTTCTTTTTTTACCAGTTTTTCTAATCTATTTATATTTTTTTCTATTGTTTGTAAATCAGCTAATAAAAGTTCTGTTTCAATTAATTCAGCATCGCGAATTGGATCAATTGATCCTTCTACATGAGTTATATTATCATTTTCAAAACATCGAACCACATGAACTATTGCAGAAACCTGTCTTATTTGACCCAAAAACTGATTTCCTAATCCTTCACCTTTATTAGCTCCTCTTACTAAACCTGCAATATCAATAAACTCAACGGTAGCTGGTGTGACTTTTTCAGGTTGAAAAATCTTATTTAATTTATCTAAACGTGAATCTGGTAGTGAAACAATACCTACATGTTGATCAATAGTACAAAAAGGGTAATTTTCAGATGGAACTGAAGATTTTGTTAACGCATTAAAAATGGTTGATTTTCCAACATTAGGCAAACCAACAATACCACACCTAAGTGCCATGTTTAATTCCTAATAATTTAATTTTAAGAGAGGAATATTAAAATGGGTCAAGAGCAGGATCTTTACCATAATCCCAAGTCAGGTTTTCAAATAAGCCAACTTGAACATCTTTGGCAAAGTAAATGGCTTTATCTTTTACTTCTATAACAGCATCACACCATGCCATATAAGTAGGTCTAGTAATAAATTTTTTAATATCAATTTTATAGGTGATTTTTTCATGGTACGGTCGTACTTGACCTTTAAATTTTAATTCTTTTACACCTAAAGCACGTCCGCGACCTTCACCACCAGACCAAGTAAGGAAAAATCCAACCAATTGCCAAAATCCATCCAGGCCTAGACAGCCTGGCATTACGGGGTCTCCACTAAAATGACAATCAAAAAACCATAAAGATTTTTTTATGTCTAACTCAGCTTTAATTTCGCCTTTTCCATATTTACCACCCTCATCTGAAATATGAAGGATGCGATCCATCATTAACATTGGTGGCTTCGGGAGTTTACCCATATCTTTCCCAAATAATTTACCTAGTCCGCTGTTAATTAAATCTTTTTTTGTGAAACTCGATTTTCGGTCCATTTTCTCTCTTTAATTATGATAATCAAATTTACTTCAATAAATGGGGAATTAAGAGAATCTTTTCTAACTCGTTTTATTGATGTATGGATCTAATTAAATTGTTACTTTAATATTGGAGAAGAAAATGTCTGAATGGGTATTATTACTAGGGGGCTCAACTGGTCATGGTGCTGCTACTGCTAAAAAATTGGCAGAAGATGGTTATGGAATTATAGCCTTTCATTTTGATCGGGGTGAAGCTAAAAAAATTGCTGAAGAAACTATCGCAGAAGTAAACGAACTCTCAAATGGTAAGTGTCATTATTTTAATACAAATGCAGCCTCTGAGGAAACCATCGATAAATATTTACCTAAAATTTCAGAGATTACAAAGGGTAATAGTCTTAAGCTTTTACTCCACTCAATAGCTTTTGGTACAACTACCAATTTTTTTGGCGATAAGCCAGTTACTCAACGACAAATGGATATGACCGTTCATGTAATGGGAAATTCACTTTTATATTGGACACAGAAATTATTTTCAGAAAAACTATTAGGCGAAGGCTCAAGAGTAATGGGCCTTACCAGCGAAGGAAATTATTTAGCTATGGAAGGATACGGGCCAGTGAGTGTCGCTAAAGTTGCCATGGAAGCAATAATTAGACAAATAGGCTGGGAATTAGGTCAATATGGGATTACAGCGAATGCTGTTCAAGCTGGAGTTACTCCTACACGAGCATTAACTAAAATTACAGATAAGTGGGAATACTGGATTGAAAATACAAAGAAACGCAATCCAATGCGACGAACCACGATGCCTGAAGATGTCGCCGGAACAATTTCTATGCTTTTAAAACCTGAAGCAGATTTTATTAATTGCTCCATTATTTATTGTGATGGAGGTGAACACAGATCAGGGATGGTCTAATAAAAAATATTTAATCGGGGCTAGAAAGTTCTAATGCAGATCTTTGTTTTATAAGAGATACTAAATCATAGTGATCTTTAATAGGTTGTAATTCAAAACAGGTTTCAGCTTCTTTTAAAGCATATTCCCACCAACCTTTTTTTGTATACATCAAAGACAAATTATAATGTGCTTTGCTTAGAGTCGTGAAATCTTCTCTTGATAATGCTTGAACTTTAGCGGGATAAAGTCTTGTAACTTCCTTGAATTCTAAAATTGCTTCTTCAATTAAGCCTTTTTGCGCATACCACTTTCCCAATTTCAAATGGCGTTGAGGGTTTTCTTTACATCCTATGATAAAGAGAAGAAAACTTAATATTAAGAGTTGTTTGATGCTTCTATACTTCATATATGTAGTAATAAAATTTCACTTGTTGTCAGAATAAATACAAGGAAAACATTTATTAGTTTATAAGCTTAATTATTACCTAAAATTTTCTCATTTGATAATAAAACAATTGAACTGAGTAATATAATTGCACCACCAAATTGATAAACTGTCATTATATTATCGTGGAAGAACCAATCAATTGCAAATGCAGATAGTGGCCAGAATAATTCATATAGTGTAACATGTGATGCTGGTAGATGATTTAATCCATAATAATATATAAATAATGCTAGTGAGCCAGTACTTACAACAATTAGTAAAATATAGCGCCAGCTTTTAAAAGAAATCTCAGGCACCAACTCATATTGGCCAGTTGAAATAATGACAAAAAATGTTATAGCTGCTGTAATTGATAATCTTAATGATGTTAAAGTGCTAAATGAGATCTGATTTAAAGCATGCTTTCCAAGTACAGTTGAGCTTCCCCAACTAAAAGCAGCGAGAAGAGCCAATAATGCAGCAATAATAGTTTTGTCATCCCAAGTTGCTATTGGATTGTTTCCAAAAGTAATCAAATACCCACCAATTATAGAAAAAAATGCCAATATCAAGAATCGTTTAGTAATTTCTTCTTTTAAGATTATGGCAGCTAATGCAATGGCAAATATTGGTTGAAACTTTTGTAATAAAACAACAACTGATAAATTAATGTACCCTACATAACTTAGTGCTTTGGTGTAAAAAAATGTTCCAAGAATTCCTCCGCAAATACTGATCCACAAAATAGAAATCCACCCTCTTTGTCGAATTATTACAATTTCATTCCATCCTTTTAAAAGTAGTGGAAAAAATATTATTGCCCCTATAACATGTTCTAGAGATATAATCAAAAATGAAGGGAGTGTAGATAAATTTTGTCTAATATATCCGTCAAGACTCCATAATATAGCGGCACTTATAACTGCAAGGGCAGGTAGGTACTTTTTCATTCTATAAATCTACAGTATAATAATTTTGTTTAGAATTATTTAAACTTTAAGCTTTTCCACTATAAGATGAAAGATTTGAGACGTCTATTCCAAATGACTCAATAGCAGTACTCCACATTTTTTTTTCAGGGGCATTAAATATAAAATCAATTGAAGTATCCTGTACAACCCAATCACCATTTGCAATTTCATTTTCTAGCTGTCCTTCAGTCCAACCTGCATGACCAAGAAATAATCTATAATTAGCATTATTTATCTTTGATAATTTTTTTAGCTTCTGTTTATCAGTTGAAATAAAAAAATCATTGGATATTTTTATTGATTTTTCAGAAACAAGTTTTTTATCATGTAATACAATTCCTCTATCAATATAGACAGGCCCCCCAAAGTAAAGGTTAGAAAAAGATTTTATTAAGTTATCTGAATTATCACCTATTTGATATAAAACCTCATTAAAAATTTGATCACTAAACGGTTTATTCACAATTAGCCCCATTGCGCCATTTCTATCATGCTCACACATATATATTACGGATTTTTTAAAATAAGGATCTTCCATATGCGGCATTGAAATTAGTATGTGATTGATAATGGAATTCATTACTCATCTTATGCAATACTTATTGATAATGCCATAAAAATAAATAGATATTTAGTAATGAGGTTTTTGAATAGGTATGTAATAGAGTGTAAATTCAAGGCCGTTTAAAATTTCGGCTATTATTAATGTCAATTAACAATAAAATTATTATTAAGGGCGCAAGACAACATAATTTAAAAAATGTTGATATAGAAATTGAGCGCAATAAACTTGTAGTTGTAACAGGCCTATCTGGCTCGGGGAAATCATCTCTAGCTTTTGATACTATTTATGCAGAGGGTCAACGTAGGTATGTTGAATCACTTTCATCTTATGCAAGACAATTCCTTGGATTGATGGAGAAACCTGATATGGACTATATTGAAGGTTTATCCCCTGCTATATCAATTGAACAAAAAGCAACCCTTCGAAATCCAAGATCTACTGTAGGAACTGTTACAGAAATTCATGATTATATGAGATTATTATTTGCCCACATTGGGAAGCCTCATTGTTGGATATGTGATCGACCTATTCAGAGACAGACTGTCCAAAAAATTGTAGATACAATAATTAAATTTGGAGATGGCGCGAAAATTTATATTCTAGCTCCAGTTATTCGCGGTCGGAAAGGGCAACACAAAGGAGTTTTTGATGAAATTAGAAAAGAAGGGTTCTTAAGAGCGCGCGTAAATGGGACTATTTTTTCTATTGATGAAAAAATAGAACTAGAAAAAAATAAGAAGCATTCTATAGAAGTTGTAATTGACAGATTAGTATTAGAAGATGAATATAAAGAACGACTGACAGAGTCTATTGAGTTATCATTAAAAATTGGTTCAGGACTTACAATAATTCATCAATTACCAAATAAAGATCATCTTTTTAGTGAACACTTTGCATGCCCCCATTGTGAAGTATCTATGGAAGAGCTTACGCCTAGAATGTTTTCATTTAATTCACCATATGGCGCATGTCCTCATTGTGATGGTCTTGGATCTCACATGGAAATTGATCCAGAGATGATAGTCCCTGATAAGACTAAATCACTAATCCAGGGTGCAATAATACCATTGGGAGAACAACCTCGAGGCAATTGGTATGGTAGCATTCTTAAAAGTTTATCTACTCATTATAATTTTAGTTTTACAACACCATGGTATAAACTAGATAGGAATATCAGACAGATACTTTTAAATGGTACAGGAAATAAAAAATTAAAAATGGATTATTCTTCGGAAAGGTGGAGTGGTACCTATACAGGAGGATGGGAAGGTACAATACCAAATCTTATGAGAAGATATAAACAAACAAAATCAAATCATATCAGAGATTGGATTGAACAATTTATGAGTATGCGACCCTGCCCAAAATGTTCAGGGTCAAGACTTAAAGAAGAATCACGATCAGTAACAATTGGCGGGAAAAACTTAGGGGAAGTATCCTCGCTTTCAATAAAAAATATCAAAGAATTTTTTACAAATCTTTCATTGGGTAAAACCGAAGCTCTTATCGCAAAACAAATTTTGAAAGAGGTAAAAGAACGCCTGAGTTTTTTAATTGATGTTGGTTTGGATTATTTAACCTTGGATCGATCTGCTTCAACCCTTTCTGGTGGGGAGGCACAACGAATTAGACTAGCTACTCAAATAGGAAGCCAATTAGTTGGTGTATTATATATTCTAGATGAACCTTCAATTGGTCTTCACCCTAGAGATAATAATCGATTGTTAAAATCACTGAAAAAATTAAGAAACCTTGGTAATTCAATTATTGTCGTTGAGCATGATCAAGAAACAATGGAATCTGCGGATCAAATAATTGATATTGGGCCTGGAGCCGGTGAACATGGTGGACAAATTGTATTCTCAGGTGACCCAAAACAAATATTAAAATCCAAAAAATCTATTACAGGAAAATATCTTTCCGGTAAAAAAACTATATCTGTACCTTCTTTCCGAAGGAAGGGAAGCGGTAAACTTCTTACAATATCTGGCGCATGTGGAAATAACTTAAAAAAGGTGGATATATCATTTCCATTAGAGAAAATGATAGTGGTTTCAGGAGTAAGTGGCTCAGGTAAAAGCACTTTAGTTAATGAAACTATTTTCCCAATTTTGTCTAAAGAGTTAAATAATGCTCGTACTTATCCATTGCCCTATGAATCAATTTTGGGTTTAGAATATTTGGATAAAGTTATTGATATAAATCAAAAGCCCATTGGAAGAACGCCGCGATCAAATCCAGCAACTTATACTGGAGTTTTTACAATCATTCGAGATTTATTTACTCAATTGCCAGAATCAAAAATTCGAGGTTATAAGCCAGGAAGATTTTCATTTAATGTAAAAGGAGGGCGATGCCAAACTTGTGAAGGAGATGGAATAATTAAAATTGAAATGAATTTTTTACCTGATGTTTATGTTACCTGTGAAATTTGTAAAGGAGCTAGATATAATCGTGAAACTTTGGAAATAAAATACAAAGGGAAAAATATTTCTGATGTATTAGATATGTCAGTCGAAGAGGCCTTAGTCTTTTTTGAAAATATACCTCAAATAATGAAAAAACTTGTTACCCTTAATGATGTAGGTCTTGGATATATTAGACTAGGCCAACAAGCAACGACTCTTTCTGGAGGTGAGGCACAGCGTATAAAGCTTGCTACGGAGTTATCACGTTCATCTAATGATAAAACATTTTATATTCTTGATGAGCCAACAACGGGTCTACATTTTGAAGATATAAATATGTTGTTAAATGTTTTACAAAGATTAGTTAATAAAGGTAATACGGTAGTTATTATAGAGCATAACCTAGATGTAATTAAATGTGCTGATTGGGTAATAGATCTAGGCCCGGAAGGTGGTGAAGATGGAGGTAATCTTATTTATTCTGGAACTCCAGAAGACTTATCAAAATGGAAAAAATCCTATACAGGATCATTTTTAAAATCAATATTAAATGGATACGTTTCAAAATAAATGAAAACTATAAAAGAATTAGAGCAATTTTTCCCTTTTTGGGAAATAACAAAAGACCTTATTGACCAGTGCATTGATATAATGCTAAATCTTAGACAGTCTGGTCATCCTGGCGGATCAAGATCTAAAGTTCATGGAATGGTTACAACGCTTTTATCGGGAGCAATGAGGTGGGATATAAGAGATGCTGGCAAACGATTTTCTGATCGATATGTATTGGTTGCAGGGCATACAAATCCAGTAGTTTATGCAACTTTAGCTGTTTTAAATGAAGCTCTCCGAATAAAATATAAACAGACAAAAGATAAGCGGTATAGACATTTTAGGGGCAAAAATTTTCAATTAGTTTGGGAAGATCTTTTAACATTGAGAAATAATGGTGGACTCCCTGGGCATGCTGAAATGCAAGGGAAAACTCTATTTTTCAAATTTAATACTGGCCCAAGCGGACATGGATCTCCTGCTGCTGCTGGTGAAGCATTAGCCTTGCAAGTTGCTAATGCCCAAGAAGTAAAAGTTTTTGCTTTTGAAGGAGAAGGAGGTCTTACTACAGGTGCATCACATGAAACAATGAATTCATCATGGGGTTTAGGTCTTGGTAATCTTGTTTATTTTTTAGATTGGAATGATTATGGGATTGATGCCAGACCATTTAGTTCTATAGTCTATGGGGGTCCAAAAGATTGGTTTGGATCTCATGGATGGCATGTAGAGGGGACAATGAATGGTGAAGATTGGGATGAATTAACAAATGCATATTATAAATTATTAATTGAAAATGCTGATCCTCAAATACCAAAAGTTCTTTATGCAAAATCAATTAAGGGTAGGGGTTATCATAAAATAAATTATCAAAGTCATGGAGCTCCACATAAAAGAAATTCCGATTTATTTTGGCAAACAAAACAGGATTTTGCTGAAAAATATAATGTTGATTTTCATAATTTTCGAGAGGAGGAAGCAGAGTCTAAAGAAGCTCAAGAAGATCAAGCTCGAAACTATTTCCATTCTGTTTTTTCTGTCATGAGATCAAACCAAAAGCTAATTGATTATTTAGCTGAAACATTAGTCTCGATTGGTGATGCTGTACCTAAAGAAATTTCAGGATGCGAAATTAAAAGCAAGAATCCTGCGAAAGATAAACGCCTCTTTGATATTGATTCACTTCCTGATAGCCTTTTTCTTAAATCAGGAGAAAAAGCGCCTAATCGAGTTGGGTTTTCAAAATATGCAAGCTATATCAACACTCTTTCTATTAAAGAGTATGGGAGGCCTTTGGTGATTGCTATGAGCGCAGACTTGGCTGATTCAACCAATGTATCTGGTTTTGCTAAAGATTTCAATAGTAATATTGATTTAGGACTATTTGATAGAAAAACAAATAGAAAAAGTCCTCTCATGCCCCAAGGAATAACAGAATTCACAAACGCAGGGATGTTGGCTGGCTTAACTAGTGTAAATCTAAATAAAGATCCTTATAAAGAATTCAATGGTTATTTTGGGGCTATGAGTACTTATGGATCATTTAGTTATTTAAAATATGGCCCAATTAGATTATTTAGTCAGTTAGCTCAGGATTCAGATTTAAAAGTTGGGAAATTAATTTGGGTTGCTGGGCATTCTGGCCCTGAGACAGCTGAAGATAGCAGGACGCATTTTGGGATTTTTTCTCCAGGTGTTACTCAATTATTTCCAAAAGGTCATATTATTAATCTCCATCCATGGGAACATAATGAGGTTGCTCCAGCACTAGCAGCTTCATTGCAAACCAATATACCTATCATCGCTATTCATCTAACAAGGCCTCCAATAGAAATACCAGATAGAAAAGCTCTTGGGATAGCTTCCCATTTAGATGCGTCAAAGGGTGCTTATATAATACAAGATTATGATTCTAATAAGAATAAAGATGGATTGGTCATTATACGAGGGACGAGTTCGATTAATTCTCTGATAAAAATTCTCCCTGATTTAAAGGCCAAAGGACCAAATGTAAAAATTATTGCTGCAATTTCATGGGATCTTTTTATGCTTCAACCAAATTTATATAAACAAAAAATAATTTCTGATAATGAATGGATGGATTCAATGATAATTACCAATGGAGCCAAAAATCTTATGAAAAACTGGATTTCAAATAAAATAGTTGAAGAATATAGTCTAAGTCCAGATTTTGATAATAGTTGGAGAACAGGCGGATCAGTGGAAGAAATAGTAAGTGAATCTAAACTTGATTCAAAAAGTATTTGGGATGGAATAAATCGATTTGCAATTAATCGAGATGATCGTTTGAATAGAATTCGTCAATCTATTCCATTATAAGATAACTAAATTTGACGACCCCCCCTCCCATTTTGTACCTTTCTACCCCGATTAGCATGGATATATTTCTATTTGAGTAATTATATGACTGAACTTCACATTAACGATCCTCAACCATTTGAAGAAGATCTAATTATTGAGAAATCATTACGTCCTAATAAAATGGATGAATTTATTGGGCAAAAAGATGTAGTTGATAGTCTAAAACTTTATATAGAAGCTGCAACTAAACGTAACGAATCGCTAGATCATGTTTTATTGTTTGGCCCACCAGGATTAGGCAAGACTACACTATCAAATATCATTGGGAAAGAGCTAGGAGTTAATGTTAAACAAACATCAGGCCCTGTAATTGAGAGGGCAGGGGATCTCGCCGGTTTGCTAACAAATCTCCAATCTAAAGATGTGTTTTTTATAGATGAAATTCATCGACTTAATTCAGTAGTTGAAGAATATCTTTATTCCGCAATGGAAGATTATAGAATTGAAATCATGATAGATAAAGGGCCGGGCGCAAGAAATGTTCAACTTAATATTGAACCTTTCACTCTAGTAGGTGCAACGACACGGTTGGGAAATTTAACCTCACCTCTTAGAGATAGATTTGGTGTCGTTTTGAGAGTTGATTATTATGAACCGCAAGATTTATTTCGAATCATAATGAGGTCTGCAGAAATTTTAGAGTTAGCAATTGATGATGATGGTGCAATGGAACTTGCAACAAGATCACGGGGAACACCAAGAATAGCCAATAGAATTCTTAGGAGAACTCGTGATTATGCTGAAGTAAAAGCGGATGGTAAAATTGATTTATCAATTGCTCAAGAATCTCTTAATTCACTTGGTATTGATGAATATGGTTTAGATGATATGGATCGATCAATTCTATCTACTTTGATTGATAAGTTTGATGGAGGCCCAGTTGGAGTAAATTCTTTATCAGTGGCAGTAAGTGAAGATGCCTCAACAATCGAAGATGTTTATGAGCCCTATCTAATCAAACAAGGATTTATACAGCGAACCAATCGAGGTCGAATTGCTCAAGAAAAATGTTATAAACTTTTAGGAAAGACAATCACAAAAAAACAACAGAGGCTATTTAAATGATAGAAAAGAAAAAGAAGTGGAAGCTGGCAGATTTTGATTACCCATTGCCTGAACGGTATATTGCACAATATCCTGCTAAAAGACGCGATTTATCCAAATTAATGGTATTGCATAAAGATACAGGTGAAATTGAACATAAGATTTTTTCAAATTTACCTGATTATCTAATAAAAAATGATTTAGTCATCACTAATAATACAAAAGTATTTCCTGCTAGATTGTATGCAAGTAAAGATAGAACTGATGCCAAGGTTGAGGTTTTTTTACTTCGTGAATTAGAAAATGATTTATGGGAGGTTATGGTTCGACCTGCTAGAAAAGTACGGATTGGGAATAAACTTATGTTTACAAAAAATGTTTTTTGTGATGTAATAGATAATACAATTTCAGGGGGAAGAGTTGTCAGATTTGAATACGAAGATCAAAATATTTATGATGTTATAGACAAAGTTGGAATATCACCATTACCTCCTTATATCAAACGCGAATCAGAAGCAAAAGATAAGATTCGTTACCAAACAGTTTTTGCTGAGAAAAGAGGCGCCGTTGCCGCACCAACAGCTGGTCTTCATTTTACTGAGGGTTTGATAAAAAGGATTCATGATAAAGGAGTAAAAACAGCTCATACTACGCTACATATTGGATTAGGGACATTTCGTCCGGTTCAAGTTGAAGACTTAAACCGACACCAAATGGATTCGGAGTATTTTGAAGTTTCACCTAAAACAGCTATGGCAATAAATGAAACCAAGAAAAAACGTAGACGCGTATTTGCTGTTGGGACATCATCTGTAAGATCATTAGAAACAGTGGCAGTATCTGGATTTCAAGTGTCACCTAAAAGAGGGTGGACTGATAAATTTATTTATCCACCATATGATTTTAAAATGATTGATGGAATGATTACAAATTTTCATCAACCCAAAAGTACATTACTTATGATGGTATCAGCTTTTGCAGATCGAGATTTAGTTATGAAAGCTTATCGTGTAGCCAAGAAAAATAATTATCGGTTCTTGAGTTATGGTGATGCTATGTTAATTATTTAATTGAGGTTGCTAGATTAAAATATCAGCTATAATACCAGCAGCAGGTTTGGGTAAACGCTTTGGTGGCAAAAAACAAATCAAAACATTTTTTGATCGCCCCCTATTTTTATTTACGATACAACCTTTTATTAATTCAGATTTGATAAATGAAATAATTTTAGTTATCTCAGATGTAGATTATAATCAGTTTCATGAAGATATCAAATTATTAGGATTATCTAAAGCCATAAAGGTTGTAGCTGGTGGTGAAACAAGGCAGCAATCTGTATACAATGGTTTACAAGAAGTCGATAAGTCATCAGATTTAATTTGCGTCCATGATGCAGTACGACCATTTGTCAATGAGTCATTAATTAATAAAGCATTAAATATCATAAATGACCATGATGGAGTTATTATTGCATTACCTTCCACTGATACAATTAAAAGAGTTGTGAATGATCAAATCTTGGAAACAATACCAAGAAATACAATTTGGCGCGCTCAAACTCCCCAGATATTTTTTAAAGATCCTTTAGTCGAAGCGCTTCAATTTGCACAATCTGAAAAAATAAATGGTACGGATGAAGCTTCATTATTAGAAAGGATTGGCTATCAAGTTGGTTTTGTTGAAGGATCACCCTTCAATATTAAAATTACAACTTCTCAAGATTGGATTTTTGCTGAAGCCATATATAATTATTTAAAAAATGATTAAAACAGGTATAGGATATGATGTCCATAAATTAGCTAGGGGCAAAAAATTAGTAATTGGAGGATTAGAAATTCCAAGCAAATTTGGTTCTGTTGGCCATTCCGATGGAGATGTATTGCTCCATGCAATGGTGGATTCTATGTTGGGTGGGTCTTCCTTAGGTGATATTGGGCAGCTCTTTTCTAGTGAGGATGATAAATGGAAAAATGCAAATAGTATGATTTTTCTTGAAAATGTATCTGAAAAAGTAAGATCCGCTGGGTTTAGAATAAATCATATCGATTCAGTTATAATATTGCAAAAACCAAATCTATCGCAATATATAATTACAATGCGATCAAATATAGCAAATACAATTAAAATTGATAAATCACAAATCTCGATCAAAGCGACAACAACAGATTATATAGGTGATATAGGCAAAGGTAATGCTATAGCTGCTCAGGCAATCACAACTTTAGAAAATTGATCATGGGTATTAATTGCTCTTCGTTTAGTAAAATTAATATTGGATTAAAAATCCTTGGGCAAAGGAAAGATGGTTTCCATAACATAAACACAATTTTTCAAGAATTGCAATTTGGAGATACAATTTCAATAGAAAAATCTGATCAGGGATGTAATATAACATCTGATGTTAATTGGATCCCTAATGATAAGAGTAATTTTTGTTATAATGCTTATGAGGAGTTAGTAAAAAAATTTCCAGATATTGATGGGGTAAAAATAATAATTAATAAAAATGTACCAGTTGGGTCTGGATTAGGAGGAGGATCAGCAAACGCAGCTGCGGTTTTAAAAGGAATTTGTAAATTATTTGATTTGGGAATATCAAATAATGAACTAAAAGAGATCGCACTAAACATTGGTGCAGATGTCCCCTTTTTTATTAATGGCGGTACTCAATTGGGTAAAGGGATAGGTGAAATTTTGAAACCGATAAATAATCCCATAGAAGGTTTTTATTTGCTAGTTATTCCAAACATAAGTATTAGCACGGAATGGGCTTATTCCCAAATAAAAAATAAATTGAATTCTGAAGAGACTTTAACTAACTTCGCAGGCTTTTCCGGTGGAAAAAACTTTTCACCAGAGTTATTTGAGAATGATTTTGAACGTGTTGTGATTCCAACATATCCAGAGATTGGTTCAATAAAGGAAAAACTTATTGAGTTTGGAGCAATGTTTGCTAGTCTGTCGGGTAGTGGCTCGACTGTGTATGGAATTTTTAGTGATGATTCTTCTGCAGAAGAAGCGGAGTTATTTTTCCAAGATTCAAATATGACCATCCTCACTGAGCCCACCTAGATAATTATTAAATGAATCACATTAAATTAATACTCAATACTAATTAAGTATTGGGGCGTCGTCTAATGGTAGGACACCGGGTTTTGGTCCCGGCAGTTGGGGTTCGAGTCCCTACGCCCCAG
>CAYRYZ010000023.1:0-25500 GCA_964428745.1 uncultured bacterium
TTACGCCTTTTTCGTTTTTTACCGCAGGGCATTTTACCTCATTATTTTGAAAGTTTATTGTTTACATGTGAACGCATATACTTTGCAGGTTTAAAAATAGGGACATTGCGTTCTGGTAGGAAAATTGTTTCTCCTGTCCCTGGGTTACGGGCTTTTTTTGGCATCCTATGTTTTACACCAAATGTGCCAAATCCCCGAAGCTCAACTCGCTCATTGCGTCCCAAAGACTCAATGATTGTGGACATAACGCCATTCATCACTGCTTCCGTTTCAACCTTTGTTAGTCCAGTAGCTTCAGATACAATATTCACTATATTTTGTTTAGTCATAGTGTTTACTCCATTCGCCAGCGATATGCAGGTAATTCATCAAACAAATCACTGACCTTTATCTCCAAACTTCCCGATAACCAATCCAGAATTGGAGGACGTTTCTTATTTACTTGTATAGTTTTGGGTACCCCTGAAATCTGGCCCATTGATCCTGCCATTTTAATAGCATCTTCAAATGTTCCAATCAAATCAATTAAACCCAAATCTTTTGATTTTAATCCAGTATAAACACGCCCATCTGCTAAAGTAATTACCTGTTGCTTTGTAATGGGCCTATTATCTGAAACAGCAGTAACAAACTGATCATACATGTCATCAACCATCTCATTTAAATGAGCTCGATCAGCATCGGTCACTTTTCGCGAATATGATCCCACATCTTTTAATTCACCACTTTTTACAGTCTCAAATTCAACACCAACTTTTTCTAATAATTCTGTCATAATTGGATAATTGATCACCACCCCAATGCTGCCTACAATTGTACCTGGATTTGCGATGATTGTGTCACCGCCCAGTGCAATATAATAGCCCCCTGAAGCAGCTACGGTAGCCATACTTGCAATAATAGGCTTTTCATCGCGAATAGATTTTATTTTCTCATAAATTTCTTGTGTTGGAGCGACTAAGCCTCCAGGTGAATCAATTCGAATTACGATTGCCGTGACATCACTTCTTTTCCTAAATGTTTCTAGTTGTTTTACTGTAGGCTCAGCTGAAACTATAGGGCCAATAATATTTACGATACCTACTTTCTTACCTAATCCATCACTAGAATCACCTGCAAACCAAGCACCTAATTGGAATGTAAAGACTAATGCAAAGAAAGCACCTAGAGACCACCAAAGCCAATTCAAATTAGATGATGGCCGCTTCAACTTCTTTTCATCCATAAAGTGAGTTTTTGTCCTGGGTATATATTTTGCCCATATTTTAACCCATTCCATTTCCTAATATTAGAGGCTCTTGTTCCATAATCTTCTGCTATATGACCCAATGTATCTCCTCTGCGAACTTTGTATGTTATTTTATTGTATCCAGACATTTGTGACCTTGGTCTTGATACTAAATTCATTCCTGGAACAGGAATGGTTAACTTTTGCCCAATGCGAATCATGCTTCGGTTACGAATCTTATTAACTGAAACAAGATCGTGTATTGATATTCGATATTTTCGTGCAATCGTCCAAAGACTTTCTCCATTGCGTACTTTATGTGAAACAAATTGTGGAGCAAAACGTTCATTCTCTGGTAAAGCATTATAATTTTTTATAAACAAATTTTTGTTACCTTTAGGAATTTTTAATAAATATGATTCTGTAGGGGTAGCAGATTGTCTTAACTCAGGATTTAATGACTGAATTATTTTAAATGATGTATTAGCTGCACGAGCAAGAACCGTTAGATCTGCACTTTTCTCAATGGTAACTAAATCATATGAGAATGGTTTGGTTTGTTTTTCTTTTCTTTTAAATCCATATTTTTGAGGGTTTTTTGCAATGATACTGGCTGCTAAGAAATATGGCATATAGTTTCTAGTCTCACGAGGCAATGAATGAAGTTGCCAAAAGTCATACGTTTGATGAAGTTTTGTTGCTCTCCTAATCCTTCCTTCACCTGCATTATAAGCCGCTAATGCCAAATACCAATTATCAAATTCGTTATATAGGTCAGTAAGGTAAGCGCACGCAGCTCTTGTTGCCTTTTCTGGATCTCTACGTTCGTCTACATACCAATTACGATTAAGCCCATATTTTTTCCCAGTTGAATAAATAAATTGCCACATTCCATTTGCTGCTGCTTTTGAATTTGCCTTGGGATTCAATCCTGATTCAATCATTGCTAAATACAATATTTCAGGGGGTATATTACAATCATCTAATATTTTAGAAATCATTGGGCCATATACATCTAACCGATCTAGCCAAATTTCAAACTGCCGGCGTCCTTTAGTTTGAAAATAGGTAATAAATTGATCAACTTTCTTATTTCGCACTAATGGAACATGACCATCCCTATCTTCAACAACGGTAAATTGTGTATTTCCCATTTCAACTTCTAAAGGCTCGCTTAAAGAAGTGATATCCATGCGCATATGTTCTGCAGTAAGAGCTGCATCAGCTTTATCTAAAGTTGTAAACCTTTTGGTGTATAATGATATTAATGATTCTTCAAACCTGTCAAACTCATCCTTATCTTCATCATCCATTTCTCCATATTGATCTGCCTCCGTTAATAGGTCGAAAATCCTGTTAAGATTATATATAACTTCTAAAGTATCTGACATAACATCAGCGATAAAGGCGTCTGTAAGTAAAACCTTTACATCGCGTAGAAGCTCAGGCAAACGATTTTCTGAAAGATCAACACTATTACCATTCATTATAGGTTTCTCACCATTAGAGCTTTGAGCCATTCCATGGTTAAAGCTGAATAGTAAAGCGATTAATATTCCTGTAAGTATCTTATTCATTTATATTTAGAGTGATTTTGGTGGCGAAGTTAGCCGGTGCGATCTTGGCCAGTCAAGCCTTTTTCCTTTAATGCATTTATCATTTTAGTGGTACTATATCCTGGAACAAGTGGAATAATTACCACTTCACCACCATTTTTTAATACTTGATCTGCACCTACTACTTCCTCTTTTGTGTAATCGCCGCCCTTAACAAGTATATTAGGACAAATTTCATTAATTAATTTTCTAGGGGTATTCTCTTCAAAAATAACAACTACATCAACATAATCTAATTTCAATAAGTTTGCTGAACGTTTTTCTACAGAATTAATAGGCCGGTTCTCACCTTTCAAATTTGATACTGACTCATCTGAGTTTAGGCCTACAATTAATAAATCTCCTAACATCCTTGCTTTTTTTAAGTATGTAGTATGACCCTTATGAATAAGGTCAAAACAACCATTAGTAAAGACAACAACTTTCCCATTTTTTTTTAATTTGGATACTTTATTTTTTGCAAGGCTTGATGATAAAAGACTCATATGTGTTCTAAATGCTATTAGTTAATTGAATGCCATTGGTTGATTTTTCCATTCAGATTTTAATTTCACAACTTCATCTCGTACATTTTCCGCAAATTTATTTCTATCCTCATAACGTAATGTATGTGTTTTTATTGGTTTCCCAATTCTCATTTCAATAGTACTTTTCTTCAACTTATACTTCTTATCTCCCAAACATTCCCTAGTCCCGCATAACGCAACAGGTACAACTGGCAAATCCATATTGATAGCTAATACTAATCCTCCTTTTTTAAAGTGACTTATTGATCCATCGTTTGATCTAGTACCCTCTGGATAGATTATGATTGATCGCGGATTTTTAAACATAGAAGCTTTTGCGTTATCCAACGATTTCAGTGCTCTTTTTTTATTTTTTCTATCAACAAAAAAATGCCCGCCAGCCATCATAGACCATCCAAAAATGGGAATCCGTTTTAATTCAATTTTGGCTACAGCAACTATATGGAAAGGTAATCCAGCAAAAACTAAAGGGATATCTAAAGCTGACTCATGATTGGCTGCAAAAAGGTAGAAACCCTTTGGATCAAGATTATTTAAGCCAATGACTTTGTAATCTACACCACCTAAATATAAAAGAACTTTAGACCAGGTTTTTGCAATCCAACTCATAAATTTGCCTCTCCATTCAAAGACTGAACCAATTATACCCGCAGAAGCAAATAATATTGTCCAAATCAAAACGTTGATCGAAAACCAAAAGTATCTGAGATTAATCTATTACCTCCAGACCAATATATGGTTGCAGTGGTTTAGGAATTGATATAGACCCATCTGATTTTTGGTATGTTTCTAACAATGAGACTAACAGTCTTGGCGTAGCAACACCACTTCCGTTTAAGGTATGTACAAATTCAACATTATTATCTTTTGAATTTCTATAACGGATATTTCCCCTTCGCGCTTGGAATGATTCAAAATTACTACATGAAGAAACTTCTAACCATTTTTCTTCAGCCGGCGCCCAGAGCTCTAAATCATAACATTTTGCAGCTGCAAAACTTAGGTCACCGCTACATAACTCTATAACACGGTATTTCAATCCTAGAGATTGGAGAACAGCTTCTGCATTGGCAGTTAATCCCTCAAGAACTTCATATGAATGTTCAGGTTTTACAAATTGCACCAATTCCACTTTATTAAATTGATGGAGTCTTAATAAACCTTTGGTATCTTTTCCATGAGATCCAGCTTCTCTCCTAAAGCATGCCGAGTAGGCTGCATATTTTAATGGAAGTTCATCTTCCGAAAGAATCTCATTTTGATGAATATTAGTAATAGGAACCTCTGCAGTAGGAATCATCCATAACTCATCACTTTGGATATGGTACATATCATCAGAAAATTTTGGCAGATTTCCTGTTGTCAATGGCGAGCTATCACGAACCATGAATGGTGGAAAAATTTCCATATAACCATGATTTTTTGTCTGAAAATCAAGCATATAATTAATTAATGCTCGTTCTAATTTGGCTCCCTTACCTTTATAAAGAGGAAATCCTGAACCCGATATTTTAGCTGCAGCTTCAAAGTCAAATAAACCTAGGTTATCACCTAATTCAAGGTGATTTTTTAATTCAAAATCCTTTTTGTTTTCTTTACCCCACTCTCTTATTAATTTGTTTTCAGTCTCATCTTTCCCTTCAGGTGTAGATTCATGAGGCAAGTTTGGTAATCTTAGTAATAATTCGTCTAACTCATTCTTAATCTCATTTGCTTTTTCTTCTATTGATTTAATTTCTTCACCAACTATACGCATATCTTTTATCTCTTTATCAGCAGAATTCCTTGACTTTTTCGCCGCAGAAATCTCGCCTGAAACTTGATTTCGTTTTGCACGTAATTCATTGGATTGTGAAATATATGATCGATATGATTTATCTAAAGAAACAATAGTATCAACCGATTTGGTATCACCTTTGAAAGAGAGTTGTCTCTTCACATATTCAACATCGTTTCGGATTTGTTCGATTGATATCATTATAATAAAACTTTATTTATAAGTGGGTAAATTTTTTGGGTCAATCTCTTTCAAGTTAGGTAATTGTTTATCCTTATCAGAAACTAATTTATCTCCATCAGGCCATTTAATACTTATGTCAGAATCATTCCATAGAATACCACACTCATCCTCAGGATGGTAAATTTCAGTACACATATACTGAAAAATAGCTTTTTCAGATAAAACATAATACCCATGAGCAAAACCTTCTGGTATATAAAAACGCTTGTGACTTTCATCATCAAGAATAATTGATTCATAGTGGCCAAAAGTCGGTGAATCTTTGCGGATATCTAGTGCTATATCCATCACCTTTCCTTGACTGACCCACACTAGTTTTCCTTGTACATAATTAAGTTGATAATGAAGGCCTCTAAGAACACCTTTAATAGATTCAGATTGATTTTGTTGCATAAAATCCGTTCGTAAACCATTTGATTCAAACTCAGAATGTTTATATGATTCAATAAAATAACCTCTATTATCTTCGTGAATATTGGGTTGAATAATAAGTAATCCAGGAATCGATGTTTCATTAATAATCATATTGGAAATTTTCTTCCAACATTGTCATATTTAAATTCAAGCTCCTTTAATTTTGAGATACTTAATATATTTTTTGTATCTAGCATTACTGGTGTAGTCATCAAAGACTTTACCTTTTTTAGATCAATTCCTCTAAATTCATTCCATTCAGTAAGAATTATACAAGCATCTGTACCTCTTATAGCTTGCTCCCAGCTTTCAAAGTAATTGATATCAGGAAATTGATTTCTAAAACTCTTCATCGCAATCGGATCATAAGCATGAATAGTTACACCGAGCCTAACTAATTCTGGTATTATTTTCACTGAGGAAGCTTCTCTTATATCATCTGTTTTTGGTTTAAAAGACAATCCAAGGACTGCGACTTTTTTCCCAGAAATCTTATTATCTAATAAAATATTTAATTTCTCAATCATTCTCATGGGTTGATTGTTATTAACTTCAATTGCAGCGTCAATCGTTTTAATAGGTTTATTAAATTTTTTCCCTAAATATGATAATGCTAGGGTATCTTTAGGAAAACATGACCCTCCAAATCCAGGGCCTGGATGAAGAAATTTTGGGCTAATCCTACCATCTTGGCCCATTGCCTTTGCAACCTCATGGACATCTACTCCAACGTCTTCACATATATTAGCAATCTCATTGATATAGCTAATTTTTAATGCTAAAAATGCATTGGCAGCATATTTGATCATTTCAGCAGTTTCGATTGATGTATTCATAATTGGTGTTTCATTAACATATAATGGTCTATATATATTTTTCATAATATTATATGCCTTGGAAGTCTTAGCTCCAATTATCAGTCGATCTGGAATCATAAAATCATTCACGGCTGAACCCTCTCTTAAGAATTCAGGATTAGAAACATAATCAAACATCGTAGATTTATTTTTTGATAAAATTATTTTTTCAATTCTTTCACCAGTTCCAACAGGGACAGTGCTTTTAGTGCATATTATTTTGTAATCGTTAATATTATCTGCAATAATGTTAGCTGCGGAATCAATAAAACTTAAATCAGTTTCACCATTTTTTTTCTGTGGTGTACCAACAGCAATAAAAACAACACTTGATTTTTTTATTGCCTTACTAATATCAATAGAAAAATGAAGTCTATTATTATAATTCTTCTCAACTAATGATTTAAGACCAGGCTCGTAAATAGGGATTATTCCATCATTCAATTGATTTATTTTTTCTTCATCAAGATCAACACATATTACATTATGTCCAAACTCCGATAAACCTGTTCCAGAAACCAAACCAACATAGCCTGCTCCTATAACACAAATTTTATCCATTTAATAATATCCTTTAATTAAATAAGCCCTTTAATACGCCTTAGTGTCCATTCAATACATAACAAAATGATTAGCATAATTAACACAAATCGACTTTCAGTTAATTTAATAATATCAGCTTTAAATTCACGGCGAACTTTTGGTGATATCAATTTCAGTAATTCATCTCTATCATCCCAATGAAAATATTTCCCATTTGTATTTTTTGAAATATTCTTTAATAAATCTTGATTTAAATAAACTTGGTTTAATTCAATTTGACTTTCCAAAACTTTAAAGGTACCAGTTTGAAAAGGTTGGTTAGATTCAGCCATAAATAGTTTGTATAAATAACTGCCTGGTTTTGATGCTCGAAATTCGCCTTCCCACCTATCTCTCTCATAATTATAATCAATATCTCCATAATATTTTTCTTCATGATCCTTAACAATAGTAAAATTTATTGAATTGACAAATGAAGGACTATCAAATGGTTGAGTACCGGTAAGTTTGATCATTTCTCCTTGTTGAAAAGAATCTTTATTTAACCTAAAATAATTTTCGTTCGAAGCATCAGTTTTTAGTAGCCAGCCAACTTCAGTATTTAATATAGAATTAAATAAGTTATTTTGATTTTCATTATCTTGAAAGTGATATAATACATTTAACTCTGAGGTTGCAAAGATTACACTTCTAAAATTATTATTATTATTACGTAACCATAATGGCCAACCAGATTCAAATATTGCTAAAGAATCTGCAGTCGTACTTTCTCCAATCAAAAAAAGAGATTGTTCTAATGGGGGATAATCAATATCACTATTATTTGTTTTAATAAAATCCCAGTATACTTTTTCTGAAATTTGAGTTGAATCAACCAATGTAATCCCTAGTATTGAATTTATACCATTTAGTGATTTATTATTCTGATTGGGACCTGTAACATGCATGAGGCCTGATTGATTTGTTATTAATTTTTTACCAAGAATGCGAATAAAATTTGGAGACAGAGGTTTGATTGGATAATTATCAAAAATAATTAGTTCATAAGGAGATTTCCAAAAATTTTTAATATCAGGTTTAAACTTTTGATCTCTTACACGAACATAATGATCCAATTTGATACGTTTATTTTTTTTAATTATTTTCTTTATAGGACTTGTATTCTTATTTGGACTTCCTGTAATTAAAGCAACTTTATATTTATCTTTCAGAATTAATAAACTAAAATATTGTCGATTATTTTGAATATTAATTTCATCTTTAACTGATGAAACGCGGACTTCGAACTTCTGCCGACCAATTTCTTTTGCATTAAATCGAAAATTTGCTTCATTTTTTGAACCCATACCAGATAGTCTAATAGGTTTTGATCCTAACAATTTGGACTCCCTGTATAAAGATAAACTTAATCTTTCGTTAATATTTCCAAGAGATTGAATTGTGACTTTTAAATCAACTTTATCTCCTTTTAAAACAACTGTTGGTACATCCAAAGAATGAATAGAGATATCCACTAATTCACTTCTTTCACCAATTCCAATTACATGTATGGGAATTTTTAGATTAATTAAATCATCAACTGAGTTTTTTCCTTCAGTTATAATTCCATCTGAAATTATTATTGCACCTGCCAAATTTTTTTCTGAATCAACAATTAAATCAAAAACCTTCCAATAATTCGTGGTCAAACCATCTCCGTCAAAATTTGAAGCTTGTATGAGGTCTATTTTGTTATCAAAAATGAATGAATTAAATGAGATATTTTTCTCTAATAATTTAGCCCTGATTTCTTGATAACCTGATTTTATTGAATTCAATGAAGGGGTTTTATGATATTTTATACTAGAAGAATTGTCTAAAAAAATATTCCAGTTAAGTATTCTATCACTTTGGTAAGAAATGTTTAATACTGGGTTTAACAGTAGAAAAAGAATAATTAAGTACAATATAAACCTAATAGTTAACAAAAATTTATACCAATTTTTTTTCGACAAGATTTTTAACAACAAAAAAAGTGAAATGAACCCCCCGATTAGAAATATATAAAAGACTAAATCAATCGAATGTAATAGTTCAATTGTCAAAAACTAAACCAATTTCATATTTGGATATACTTTAAAATCAATTGCAGTTTTTTCCCTATTATTTAAGTATAGTTCACCGAGATAAGCAACCATCGCTGCATTATCGGTACAAAGCGATATTTCTGGGAAAATAACGTAAGTATTTGGAAGAAATTCTTTAATAATATTTCTTAGAAGTTCATTCGCAGCAACCCCTCCGGCTATAACACATGTATCGCAATTCATATCCTCCACAGCCAATTTTAATTTCGAAATCAAAACTTCAACAATAGCATACTGATAACTAGCAGCTATATCGCTAGTTTTTTTATTTTCCCCATCTTTCACATAATATAAAAGAGCAGTTTTTAAGCCGCTAAAGCTAAATTCATAATTTTTGTGTTTCATAAGGGGTCTTGGGAATTTTATAGAGCCTTGGTCACCATTTTTTGCAATTTTTTCTATCTCTGGTCCACCTGGATATCCTAACCCTAAAATACGTGCACCCTTATCAAACGCCTCCCCTGCAGCATCATCTCTTGTCTCACCAAGCAATTTATATTTCCCTAAACTTTCAACATACCACAGTTGAGTATGCCCACCCGAAACCAAAAGACAAATAAATGGAAATTTTAACTTTGGATCTGATAACAAATTTGCAAAAATATGAGCTTCTAAATGATTTATTCCTATTATTGGAATCTTTAGTCCTAAGGATAATCCCTTAGCAAAACATACCCCAGACAACAAAGCCCCCATTAAACCCGGGCCTTGAGTTACTGCAATTCCATCAAGATCAGAAATAGATTTTTTTGAATCATTTAAAGTATCAAATACCATTTGATTTAATATTTTATCATGCTCTCTTGATGCAATTTCTGGGACAACTCCACCATATTTTTTATGGATTTTTTGTGTACTAGTAAAAGACGATAAGATCTTACCATCTTCAGATATTGCACTTGCTGTTTCATCACAAGATGTTTCAATACCTAGAACAATCAATCTTGTATCCTTGTTACAATTAACTCAATATTTCTGGGAGATAAATCCATCCACTTCATAACATCTGTCGGTACATTAACTTGTAATTCATAAAACTGCTTTTGAGGTTTCCAATTAATAAAATCTACACTGATTGAAATATCGGTTGGTAATAAACTTGCGATATAATCTGTCCCACCTACAACAGTTAATGATACAGTCTGGGGGCTGACAAACGATTGCAGAACATCACTTCCATTTACAATTTGGACGGGAATTTCACTAATTATTCGTTCACTAATTGATTCAATTTTTCGGCTGTATAATACAGTTTTGGGGGTATACTCAATCAATTGATCTCTAATAGCACTTAATTGAATACTAATGGAAAAATCTTTAGTCAGGTTAATAAATGTATCAATTTCCGTTTTAACTGTATTAATAGCCTGAACAATATTTTTGGAACCAGCAATTTTAATTTTTTCAGGATTGATAACTGGATCGCCGACAAAAGTATATCCTGGCGCAGGACTAAGATAGATATCTGGTATTACATCAACTATCTTTTCTTTATACTCATCCAAGCTAATATGAATAGCATTCGGATAAACTATTTCTACATAATCTACTTCAAAATTTGAAGGTATCACTACTTTCTGAGGATATCTTTCAAAATAATCATTTAATATAAAATCATATTCCTCCGAAATACGTTCAAGATCTAAAACTATTTTGAAGTCAGAAATAAATTTCTTTAGAATTATTGTTTTAAATAGAGCTCTTCCTGCTCCTCTTAGACGAACTTTTGCATACTTAGGTACTTCCTCTGTCAATGCATGACGAGCAGGAAGATTACGAGCTTCAATTGGCATTTCAATTGTAAACAAATATTCATTTTCACTTACAACAAAAAGCCATAGCAACGTAGCTAGAACTATAGCTCCAAGTCTTATTCTTAACTTTTCCCATGATAGAAAGGATTTTAGACTGTTAATTTTTCAACCCCTCATCATTAATAATATTCAATAATCTATATTTGCATCTTAATCTTCATTAGTATCAGATGCTTGATCAAGATCTTCTGTTGGAATTTCAATTTTTTCACCAACTGGTTCACTTTGATTATCTAAAAATTGTTTTACACTACCTCTTTCTGAGGATTTTTCTCCACTTAATTCTTCTACAAAAAGAATTACTTTTTTATCATCGGATTTAATTTCCATTACTACAGCGCTCATTTTGTGACCAGTTTTGTATTTTGAAGAAATAGATTTTTTATTTCTTTTTGTTTGTCGGCTAAACGGAATTATCCCCTCTACATCATGCTCAAGGCCAAGTATAATTCCTTTATCTAGAACACGAACTATTTCGCCTTCAACTTTCTTGCCAGACTCAAAAATCTTTGATAATCCAGGCCACGGGTCCTCTTCAATTTGTTTTAGACCAAGTGATATTCTTCTACTTTCGCGAGAGACCTCAAGAATCTGAACTTCAACCACTTCATCCCTTCCTAATATTTCTTTAGGATGACGAACAATTTTGGTCCAAGAAAGATCAGAAACATGGATTAAGCCATCAATACCTTCCTCTAATTCAATAAAAGCTCCAAATTGAGTCAAGTTAATTACTTTCCCCTTAACAAGATTTCCTGGAATATATTTTTCTTCAATTTCATCCCAAGGATCTGGTTGCAGTTGTTTTGCTCCAAGGCTTATTTTACGTTCATCTACATCAATAGCTAAAACCTTAGCGTCAATAGTATCTCCTAAAGAATATAATTCTGAAGGATTTTTTATATGTTTGGTCCAAGACATCTCAGACACATGAATTAAACCTTCAATACCTGGCTCAATCTCTATAAAGGCTCCATAATTTGTCATGCTAACTACCTTGCCAGATACCGAAGATCCCTCTGGATATTGACTTTTAATATTTTCCCATGGATGGGGTGTTAATTGTTTTAAGCCTAGAGATACACGTTTTTTGTCTTGGTCAAAATCAATTATTTTTACTGTTAATGTATCATCCATATTTATGATCTCTGAAGGATGATTAACTCGCCCCCAACTCAAATCTGTAATATGTAATAAGCCATCAATACCACCAAGATCAACAAAGACACCGAAATCTGTTATATTTTTAACTCTGCCATCTATAACACTACCAACTTCAAGTTTACTAAATAACTCGTCTCTCTGCTCTGCAAGGCTATCTTCAATAATTGCCTTATGTGAAACAACAACATTTTTACGCATTTCATTAAACTTAACAACTCGAAGATCTATTTCTTTATTAAGATATTGATCAAAATCCTTGACAGGGCGTATATCAATTTGCGATCCAGGCAAAAAAGCTTGAACTCCATCTAAATCAACTACCATTCCACCTTTAATTCGACGAATAATGTGACCTTTAATTATTTCACCAGTTTCATGAATATTTCGCAAATCTTTCCAACGATTTAAAAATTCAGCTTTTTCTTTTGATAAAACAGTATTACCACTTTCATCTTCA
This sequence comes from uncultured bacterium, assembly GCA_964428745.1. Taxonomy (GTDB): domain Bacteria; phylum Fidelibacterota; class Marinisomatia; order Marinisomatales; family TCS55. The sequence goes on from CAYRYZ010000023.1 coordinate 12,767, forward strand.
ATCTTTTCTAAGAAGACTTCTAACTTTTCACCGATATCAGGAAGATTATTTTCAGAAAATTCATTTCGACTAATTATACCTTCTGATTTAAATCCTATATCAACAAGCACATCTTTTTCATTAATTCCAATAATTCGACCAGTTATAATTTCATTCTCGGTGATCTCTGTTAAACTAGATTTATAGCGATTTTGAATTTCTTCAGGTATTTCTACCATCTCTTGATTGTCATCTAATTCATCATATGCCACTTGACGAACGTTATTAAATAATTCTGCAGATAAATAGTCTAATTGAGGTTTCTCAGACTTTTGATCTTTATTAATTTTTTCATTATTTTCTGTAGGCGTATTTTCAACCTTATCTACGCTGGCTTCTAATTTTTTATCATCAGAAGTCTGTTCTACAATTGGTTCTTGAACAACTTCACTCATATTTACTTTTTTCCTTTGTTAATTGTTTAATTTTATTGACCATAAAGTCAACCTGACCATCAATTGACATATTTGTCGTATCTATCTCAATCGCATCAATTGCCATAGATAGTGGCGAAACTTCTCTTTGGGAATCATACCTATCTCTATCACGAATCTCTTTAGCTAATGCGTCGATTGTTTTTTCTTCACCTAATATCTTCAAATCAAGCTGTCGCCTTTTTGCGCGCACTATCGGGTCAGCTACTAGGAAAAACTTAACATCTGCATTTGGAAAAACAACTGTACCAATATCTCGACCTTCAACCACACAATTTTGGTCTTCGGCAATTTCCCTCTGGATTTTTACTAATGTTTTTCTAACAATTGAAAGTGCACTTACAGCGCTAACGTTTTTAGTTACATTAGATCGTCGAATTTCTTTAGATACATCTTCTCCATTAAGATAAAAAATATACTCATCTTCATTATTTTTTATATCTAATTGAAATCGTTTCAATAAAGAGTCCAGATGATCATTGGAATTAATTTTAACATTATTTCTCAAAGTTAATAGCGTTACACATCTATACATAGCACCCGTATCTAGATATGTAAAGCCTAATTTCTGAGCTACTAATTTGGCTGATGTACTTTTCCCCGTCGCAGCAGGACCATCTATAGCAATTATCATTGTTTGATTTACTTTCTCAATGAGCCTAGAAATTTACAGTTTAATATAAGTTATTCACAATCAATATCCCTTATACTGAGTTTGAGGATATGATACTAGTTAGTGATTCAAACTCAGATGAGTTTAGATCTCTCCATTCCCCCAAAGCAATATCACCCAATTCAATAGGACCAAATTTAGTCCGTTGCAAACTAAATAATTTACGTTTCATTCTATACATCATACGACGTATTTCACGTTTTTTCCCTTGGAATAACCTTAGGTGAACAATTATTCTACCACGATCTTTTTTTTGCGATAAGATCTCTGCTCTACCCCACTCTTTTTGGCCAATATAAATTTTTGAAGCTAACCGTTTTTTTTCACCTTCACGGAATATTTGATCAATCTCCAATTTGTAAACGCGTGGAATTTTATTTTTTGGATGCATAAGATAATTTGCCAAAGATCCATGATTAGTAAGTAATAATAGGCCTGTAGTATCTTTATCTAGTCTTCCAATCGGAAACAAACGTTCATCAGTTTGAACCAAATCCATTACAGTTTTTCTTTTTAAAGGGTCTTTTGCTGATGTGATAAATCCAGTGGGTTTATTTAGTAACACTATGCGATTATTTTCCTTATGACTTATTATTTTCTCATCACATTTGACTTTATCTTTAATTGAAACTTGATAAGCGGGATTAGTTTCCACCCTATCATTTACAGTTACGATTGCACTTTTAATTAAATTATCAGCTTCCCTTCTAGATGCGATTCCTGATAAAGAAATAAATTTATTTAAACGCATTGATCTGCTCAGTAAGAACGGGTTGTTCTTCAAGAATCTCAGAAACTTCTTTAAGCTTTGGCAAATCAGATAATCTATTTAATCCGAAAACTTGTAGAAATTCATTGGTAGTAGCATATAACAATGGCCTCCCAGGACTATCATCTCGACCTTTAATTTTTATCAATAGTTTAGTTAGTAAAGTTTTTAACACTCCACTACAATCAACACCTCGAATAGATTCAATATCAGGTTTACTTATAGGTTGTTTGTAAGAAATAATTGATAATGTTTCTAAAGCAGCTTGAGATAAATGAGATTGACTAGAATTATTTAACAATTTTCTAACATAGTAATCAAAATCGGCTTTTGTCCTAATTTGATACCCTCCATCAAGATTTAATATTTCAATACTATGTCCTTGTTTGGAATATTTATTATTTAGTTTTATTACTTGAGATTCTAGATCAGGAGAATTGGAATTATTATCAAAAATTAAATTTATTGTTTTTTGAGTTAAGGGTTCAGAGCTAGCAAAAAGTAGAGCTTCAATTATTTTTTCAAAATCCTTCACTTTATTATTAATTTTTTTCTAATCGGTGGATTTCTATACTATCAAATAATTGATTCTGAAAAACAGATATCTCACGTAATCTTATTAAATCTAATAAAGCAAGAAAAGAAATTATCATTTCTATTTTATCTTTACAATTTGACACAAGCCTTTTGAAAGATAAAACACCATCGCCATCAAAAGATTGCAAAATGTGTTCTTTTTTATAATCTAAACTCATAGAATCTCGTTTAAGTTCATAAGATGCAATTACTGGCATTCGGTCCATTGCTTCTTTAAAATATTTAGCTAAATCAAAGAGTGAGACTTCCGTAAAAGCCAATTCAATATCATCATTGTCTTCAACTTGTTGAGTTAACCCTCGAGGATGACGAGTACTTTGTTCATTCCATCTTGCTGATAATTCACATGATAAATCTTTATACTGTTGATATTCTAATAATTGCTCTACCAATTGCGTGCGAGGATCAATTGGTTCGCCATCTTCATCTAGAATTGGTCGTGGTAACAACATTTTTGACTTAATTCTCATAAGTGTTGCAGCCATTAAAATAAATTCTCCAGCGATTGATAAATTCATAGATTTCATATCTTCAATGACTTGAAGATATTCTGATGTGATATTTGAGATTGGTATATCATAAATATCAATTTCATCTCTACGGATAAAATAAAGCAATAAATCAAGTGGGCCCTCGAATTGTTCTAATTGAACTCTATATATCTGCGATTTCATAGTTTAAGCCCATAGCTTTTCTGGCATTATTGATATAAACTTCTGCTACTTCACTAGCTTTTTTAGCGCCCTTTTTTAAATGATTAACAACAAAATCTTTGTGATTTTCTAAATAATTTCTCTTTTTTCTATAAGGTTCAAAATAAATCCAAAAACACTCAAATAAATCCTTCTTCACATCTCCATACCTCATCCCAGGTGTTTTAAATCTATTAACTAAATTTTCTTTTTCTGATTTATTTAAGAATAATGAATATAGATGAAATAAAGCAGTATCAGTATCCTTGGGGTTTTGGATATCTGTAGAATCAGTGATAATTGACATAAATTTTTTACGAATAAATTTTTCTTCTCCAAAAATGGGGATGGTATTCCCATAAGATTTGCTCATCTTTTGCCCATCAATCCCAGGAATTAATTTTGTAGATTTATCAATGTCTGGTTCAGGTATGACAAAAACATCACCATAAATTTTATTAAATCTAAATGCAATGTCTCTTGTAATTTCCAAATGTTGTTTCTGATCCTGACCTACCGGTACAATTTCTCCTCCAAACAATAGAATATCTGACGCCATTAAAACAGGATAGGAATAAAGTCCCAAATTAGCTGTTAAACCTTTCGCCAATTTATTTTTATAAGAAGTTGAACGATCGAGTAGCCCTAAATTAACAATATTTGACAGTAGCCAAGTACTTTCGCAAACTTGTGGTACATCACTCTGAACCCAAAACGTTGATTTTTCTGGATCCAAGCCTAATGATATAAAATCCATTGCTGCATTCAGTGTATTATTCGTTAAGCGATCTTTATCCTGGATTGTTGTTAAAGCATGATAATTAACAATAAAACAAAATAAATCATTCTCATTTTGATATTTGATCATTCGAGACATCATACCAAAATAGTTACCCAAATGAAGCTCGCCTGATGGCTGAATACCGCTTAAAACTCTTTTCATTTAGAATGACTCCATAAAAAGGTACGGCCTCCAGGCGCTTTGCTGATCATGAATAAACTTTTGAAAATAATGTATTTTATTTGGTTTCAAGGGTTTCTTATTTAAAGGCATTTTTGCCTCATCTGGTGTACGGCTCCCTTTTTTACGATTACACTTTTGGCAAGCGACCACCAAATTTTCCCAAGTTTCTTCTCCCCCTCTATTTTTTGGCATTACGTGATCCATGGTTAATGGGCCTTTTCTTGAATCACAATATTGGCATTGATGATTATCTCGAACCAAAATATTGCGTCTTGTTAGTATTACATCCAATTTATGATACTTCACAAAGTTTCTAAGTTTAATAATGCTAGGCAATGATAATTTAGTTGATGGAGAATGAATTGAATCATTATAAGATTCTAATATTTCAACCTTTTCATTAAAGAAAAGGCATATAGCTCTTCTTGCAGTACAAATATCCATTGGTGCATAATTTGTATTTAATACCAATACAGAGCGATTTAAAATAGATCCGTTATTAATCATACCCGCGAATTTACGAACATCTTTTACTTGGATATATCAGTAAGTGATTCAATTCGTAAAATTCCATGTGACTCCAAATTGAATCATTCTCCCTATCTTTTGGTACATATGATTATTCTGTATCCATATCTTATCATTTCCAAAAGCATTGAGCAAATTATTAATTTTATAATGAATCAAAACACCTGATATATTTGTTGTTACTTCAAAATTAAAAATCAACTTATCATCAATTACCCAGTTTGGATTTGTATTTTCAAAAGGAATATGGTTAAAAGGATCAAATCCAAAAGAAGCAACTCTCCCATTTGTACCTGTAGTCCAAAAATGGGGTCTTATATCCATATTATTATTAAATAATTTAAAGTTACCTTTAACTCCAAAAGCTGATATGGTTCCCAAACCACCTCCAATGTATGATGTGTCTAATTGACTAATAATAAAAGAATATATATTCCAACTATTTGCAAAATTATAATTTATTTCTAAACCAATAAATTTAGATATCCTATTGGTTAAACTATCAATGACTTGATTGTTTATCTGATAAAATCCATTTGTACTAATTTTATCAGATTCAATGCCGAATTTTATTTTATTATTTTTCCAGTTTTCAAAATTACTGTTATCAATTTTTTGAATACTATTAGGGTGGACTGGCCTTGTTAATGCTTCTGACTCTAATTGAAAAAATCCTCGACCTATGTTTTTTTTATAGTTAATGGACCAAATGACAGAATTTGATTGATCTGGGTTTATTAATTGAAACCCAGCTAATATCGAAAAATCACCGTATGATTTAGAACCATAAAAAGTTGTCCAATTAACTAAACGATTTAGATTGAAAATATTTATTTGTTGACTATCGTGGCGAATTCCAAAACTGGAATTGTTTTGAAAACCTAAATTAAGAATAAATTGAACACGATTAATGTCATTATAATTAGAATCAGTAACTGAGGTATGCTGAATTTTACGATGTTGCAAGAACTGACCAAAGTATGAATCTATCTTAAATTTGGCAAATTGCTGTTGATATCGCAATCCAGCGCTTATTATATTGTCATTTTCAGCGCCATTATAAAGAGAATCAGGTAATCCACTTCTAGTAACATACCTTGCTACTGATGCTTCGTATTTTTTATTTCCTCTCTTTATACCATAATTAACTCTATATGAATGGTGGAGAGGAGATGATCCACCTAAAGGATGAATATAATGGCCTACATTACCGCCATGACTCCGTTTAAAACCTCTGATTTCAATCATTTCATTTTTTGATTCAAAATTTGCACCTAATTCTAATTGGTCATAAGAATAGTCACCTCGATAATAGTCCAAATAGCTATTATTATTTGTTGAGTCAGGTAATCTAGAAAAAGCAGGCAATAAATCCATTCTTTGCCCAATAAACTTCTTTGATGTGTGAGGGCCATATCTTATAGGGTAAGTAGTATATGTGCCATCAAATAGTAAAATACCTGAAGTCCAAGACTGATTCCAAAATAGTCTCCCATTATGAATAATAGAACCATTTTGCCCTCCCCAGTCAAATGGAATAACAAAGTCTTTTTGTCCTACAAGTCCTGAAATAAATCCAAGTATAAAAAATATTTTTTTCATTTTTTATATTTTATATATCTTATAACAGGGGGAACTACAACAGTAAAAACCACTGCATTTGAAAGTTCATGAAGTAAAGTAAAGCCTAAGCCTTTAAATAATGCAGCTAAAATACCGGAGAATCCAAGTCCAGCGGATAATGGATACGATAAAAGTGTCAATAGATCATATATAAGAGTAATAGAAAATCCTAAAAAAGCTAAGCTTACCATTAATAGGAAATTAATTTTTTTTTCATTAAATAAAGGGCGAACTATACCTCCAATAATACCAGCAAATGCCATTCCAGTTATTTGCATAAGAAATAATGGCGGAAAACTTAAACCTGATCCCATTGGATTTAGACCTGAATATATTGCCATAGCAGTGAAGCCAACTAAAGCACCCCAACCAATGCCAAGATGTACTCCAGACAAAAAAACCATCACTGTTATTAATTCAATGTTTGGTATAAACATAAGTGAAAAGCCCATTCCTATAGCAACTGCACAAAAGATTGCCGCTCTAATCAAATTATTTAGTTCCATTGGACTTTTTCAATAATGGAATATTGTAATAATTATATTTACTTGTAAAATCTTCGAGGTCATGATCTTTTGAAATTGCCTGATCCATTATATTCATTTGGCTATCTAATAGATCAATGAGATGTACAAATAGAGCTTCACTAAAAGCAGGTTTTTTAGGACTTTGCCATTCATATTTACCCTGATGTGACAATATTATGTGCTCAATCTTTAATAGTAGAGCTTTCGGAAATTTTTTAATGGATTTTGCTTCTTTCCTAACCATGTCCCTCCCAATAACTATATGTCCTAGAAGATTCCCTTGTTCAGTATAACTAGCTTGATATTCTGATTTTATTGAAAAAAGCTTTCCTATATCATGTAATAAAATACCTGTAATTACTATGTCAATATCTAGATTGTATTGCGGAGCTAGGTGCTTTGCAGATTTAAGCATAGCTAATATATGCTCTAAGAATCCTGATCGATAATTGTGATGAACTGAAACACTAGCTGGATGAGTTAATAATTTTTCTTTATTTGAATCATATATTTTATAACTTAGCTTTTTTAAAAACGGATTCTTTATTGATCTAACAATGGCAATAATTTCTTTCCACATTACTTTTGGTTCAGTGGAGGCAATAGGAACAATTAGTGCTGGATCAAATCCATAGCGAGCATAATTTTGCACTGTGGCTTTATTGATACGTTTAATCGTAAGCTGAGGGCGATCCAAAAAAATATCAACCTCACCCTTTACAGCTAGAGCATCTCCTTTTGAAAATTTCTTGTCAAAATCTTCAACTTTGTTCCAAATTTTTGCATGGATCTGTCCTGTACGATCTCGTAAAACTAAATCTATATAGAGATCTCCGGATCTACTATGGCGCAGGTGCTTTTCAACACATAAATAAAAACCTTGAACGGTTTCACCTTCTTTAAATTTTGAAATGGGAACTATGGGTTTCATTGAGTCTAAATTTAAGGGACAAATTTACAAAAATAATCTTAAAGACCTATGTCCATCAAAATTGAAAAAGTAAGCTATAATAATTCTAAAGATCTTCAAGTTCTCAAAGCAATTCTATCAAAATGGTTTGAGAACCCAAAAGAATTAAATTGGACTGATCCAAGAATTAACTACCCTTTTAATTTTAATAAATGGGTTGAACTCACATATAAAGATTCTAATGTTAAAAGTTTTATCTTAAAGGAAGATAAATGGGTTATTGGAATAGGGAATATAATTCTCAATAAAGATACTAAGTGTGCACACGCACTACATATTTTTATCGATTCAAAATATCGTAATAAAGGGTTTGGTACTATAATGCTTCAACACCTAGAGACTTTAGCTAAAAATACGAAGATGACAATGATAACTATAAATGTTATGCCAAAAAATAAACCCGCATTGAAATTATATGAGAAAATTGGATTTAAAGGAATTAAATCAAATAGAGGTCAATGGTTGAAGCTTTATAAACAATTAGTTTGATTTGAAAAATCAACTAATTTCTAGTTGCTTCTGCAATTTCTTTAAAATTGATATTATTATATTTATAGACATGACCCCATAGAAGTTTTCCCCCATATTGCCTAAACCCATCTTGATGGATAGCTAAATCAATTTCTGTGGGAGATGTAATATTAAACTGCACTATATAAAGATCATTAATAGATCCCGGCAATGAAATATTTCGAGCATAGTGAAAATTATCAATAAGATTGATGTGTGGCTTTAATCCTATTGGCACTTATCACACAATACAAATAATTGATGTATATGGCGAATCATTTTAAACCCTAACTCTTCAACAATTTGATCCTGCCTAATTTCTATAGTCTCATCCATAAATTCTTCAATTTTACCACATTTTACACATATTAAGTGATCATGATGTGCAGTATCAATTTTATTCTCATAACGTGCAGGCCCATCTCCAATTTCAAGTTTTCTTACTAGATTGTTTTTAACTAAAACATCAATTGTCCGATAAACAGTTGCGCGAGAAGCAGAAATACCATTCTTACGTAGAGTTAAATAAATTTCTTCAGCATCACGATGGTCATTAGTATTGCAAATTTCATCCCAAATAAATTGGCGTTGCTTTGTATATCTAAGATTTTCTTTTTTTAATGCTTTTTTTAGAAGATTTAATGAACGCATAAAATAATAATAATAATACTGATAATGAGTCTCATAAAATAACAAATCGATTATTCAGTATGAAGGTTTATATAATATTTTGTTGTTATTTATTACCCTTTGGTTGATTCAACTTTTTTGAGATTTGCAAATTTGACAACAAGTTTCTTTTTTAAACCATCATTAAATTCAATTCCAACGCGTTGATTCTCACCCTGCCCACTAAGTGCTTGAACTTTTCCAATACCGAAAATAGAATGCTCAACATAATCTCCTACACTAAAGTCATCAAAAAGAACAACCGTTCTACTAACAGCTGTCTTTGTGTGTTTGCCAGGCTTACCGCCAATTACTTTTCGAGTCAATGCAGAGGTAAATGAAATTTTCTCAAGTTTTTTCTCAGGAACCTCACTTACAAACCTTGAAACCATTCCATATAATTCATCGGATCCCAATCGTCTACGATGATTTGCATACATCAAATAAATTTGCTCCATCGCACGTGTTAAACCAACATAAAAAAGTCGTCGCTCTTCTTCTAATTTTTCTTTTACTTCTAAAGAACTATATAATGGAAATAATCCATCCTCAAGGCCAGTCATAAAAACTACAGGAAACTCTAATCCTTTTGCCGCATGAACAGTCATCAATGTTACACGGTTTGTCTCATCATTCCATTGATCTAAATCTGTTAATAAAGAAACTTCCTCTAAAAATTCAGTCAAACCTCCAGCGGGTTCTCTTGCTATAAACTCATCTACACTTCTTAAAAATTCCAAAACATTTTGATGTCTATCTTTATCATCAGGTGCTGAACTATTACGATAATAATCCAAGATACCTACTTCTTCAATCAACGCACGAACAAGCTCACCTGCATTAAGTTTTGGAAGAAGATCGCTATATTTTTTTATTGTAGTATAGAAATTTAAAATAGAATCAGCTTGTTTTCCTTTGATGCCCATGTTCTCAGGAAAATTTAAAACTTCTATCATCTCTATCTTTTTCTTTTGAGCTTCGATAGAGCATTTATCTACAGTTTTTAACCCTATCCCTCTAGGCGGAAAATTGATTACCCTCCTTAAAGAAATAGTATCCTTTGGGTTAACAATAATAGATAAGTAACTAATTAAATCCTTTATTTCTTTTCTTTCATAAAAACGAAATCCACCAACAATGTTATAAGGTATTCCTGAACGCCTAAAAGAATCTTCAAGGGGCCTAGATTGCGCGTTTGTACGATACAAAATTGCAAAATCGCTGAAATTTCTCTTCTCTAACTTAATCTCTTTTTCGAGTGCACTTACTAATGCATCTGCTTCTTCCATTTCATCATGCGTTTCAATCAATCCAAGTTTATTACCAGCTCCATTATCAGAAATCAATTCTTTTGGTTGCCTATCTTTATTATTTTTTACGACTGAAGTTGCTGCTTCTAAAATATTTCCCGTTGACCTATAGTTTTTTTCTAATTTATAAATTTCACACTTTTTAAATACTTTTTCAAAATTGAGGATATTCCTTATATCCGCCCCTCTCCATCCATAGATTGATTGATCATCATCACCTACTACACAAACCTGCTGATGTACTCCAGCTAATAGCTTGATTAACATAAATTGGGGTTTATTTGTATCTTGATATTCATCTACAAGGATATATTTCCAATTCTGACGATATTTATCTAGTATTTCTTGATTATTATCAAATAATTCTATTGGCAATAGTAGTAAATCATCAAAATCTAATGCATTATTCTTAAATAATGACTTTTGATAGATTTTATATATATCTGCATAAGTCTTTTCAATTACTAAGTTTGACTTTCTTTTAGCAACTGAGGGGGTTACTAACTTATTTTTATAAAAGCTGATTTTGTGACGAACTTCTCGAGCATTTACATAATTCTTTGGTATAGCCATATCTTCAAGAATTACCTTGATTAAACTTATTTGATCTTGAACATCAAAAATTGAAAAATCTGAACTATATCCCAAGTGATGAATATCATTTCTTAGTATTCTCGCACAAACTGAGTGAAAAGTCCCCATGTTAACAGACGCATGCTGTTTTTTAACCAAATCTTCAATTCTATCTCGCATTTCTTTGGCAGCTTTATTAGTAAATGTCAAAGCCAAAATATTTTCTGCTTTTACTAATTTTTTCTCAATTAAGTAAGCTACTTTATGTGTTAAAACACGAGTTTTACCACTACCAGCTCCAGCAAAGATTAAAACGGGATTACCAAATGCTTCTACAGCAGATTTTTGAGTATTGTTTAGTTTATTTTTCATAATTAAGATGATGATAAACGCTTTAATTTTTGCTTTTTAGCATTTCGTCTTATTTTTTGAAAATTCCGCTTTGCTTTGTTGTGTTGTTTTTCTGTTTTAGAAAAAGTATGATATCCATCTCCCCTAGCAACAAAATACAAGTATTCAGTGTCCGATGGAAAAAGTGCAGCTTTTATTGATTCAACTCCAGGATTATTTATTGGGCCTGGTGGAAGCCCTTTATTCAAATAAGTATTATATGGCGAAGCTATCTTTAAATCTTTATTTAATAAACGTCTCGGACCATCTTTAATTATATATTGAATGGTTGGATCAGCTTGAAGACGCATTCCCTTTTTTAATCTATTATGATACACTCCAGAAATAATGGCACGCTCAACATCATATATCGCTTCACCTTCAATAATAGATGCCATAGTTAACACTTCTTGCTCTGTCATTCCGATTTGTTTCATCTGAATGCGCATATCATCTGAAAACTTATTTTTGTATTCCTGAACCATTATATTAATAATATCGAAAGGTGTCTCATTCTCAGTAAATTGATATGTATTTGGAAATAAATAACCCTCGAATGAATTCGATCGGATTTCCCACTTTTTTAATAAATCTCCATCCTTTGTTGCATCCTCAAACGAGTTAGCATCGATACCTAGCTTTTCATCTAATTCTTTTGCAATCTTTGATAATGTCCATCCTTCACGAATTATAATTTTCCTAGTAAGCGGAGTGCCATTAACTAGTTGATTAATAATCGCATAATTGGTTAATGCTTTCTCTAGCCTAAACCGTCCGGCAGGGATATCTTTTTCATAACCTAAAACTTTAACAGCCAGTTGAAAAGAACGACCATTATTAATAACATTATGATTGTTTAAAGTATTGCTAACCTCTTTAAGAGAAGCACCTTTAGGAATAGTCAATTTCACAAAATCGTAGGGATTACCTTGAGGCCATAATAACACCACTCCATAAAAGACTAACAGACACCCCAATGTTATTATTGCAGTAAGTTCTGTGAAATTTCGACCAAATCGAAATTCAAATTTTTGTTTCATTTGCGGGCGCGAAATTTAATTATTTTAATTGAGTGCACCAAATTTTATTCTCAGACACATAAATCAACCAAACTAAAAAATAATTGGCAGCTTAGATCTAAGGCTGTAATTTTCTCGGCCTTATGACACGCAAAGATAATCATAATGTTGATCGACTATTTGAAGGTTGGGCCTTTGGAAAAATAAATTATTTCCTTTTTGGCGCTGGTTTAACATTGCTGATTCTTGGATATTTTTTTATGGCTAATGGAGAGGTTAACAGTTTTCAAAGCCTAACGCTTGCACCAATACTTTTATTTCTTGGGTATATAATTGTTATCCCTGTTGCTTTGGTTTTTCGTGAAAAACAAACTGAAAATGAATAATTATTTAAAATGGGGCTGTAGTTCAGTTGGTTAGAACGCCGGCCTGTCAAGCCGGAGGTCG
>CAYRYZ010000024.1:0-9349 GCA_964428745.1 uncultured bacterium
CTATCGAGTACTATGGTCCTTCAAATAGACTCGCATTTCATCATGGCTCTTTTTGATAATTTTTGAAACCTGTTTTAAAAAATTATCCCAGGAACCATTACCATGTACTTTGTTGTATCTCGAAGAAAAACTTGTACTTGCTGAAGGAGCCATGTCACTCCAACTATCCATTCCGCTGAATGTAGCATAGATAGCGTACCTTTCACCACCATGGATCAAATGACCCATAGAAAATGAAGCATCGCTATTTGTTTTTTTGTGAACTTCATTATACTTCTGTCTTAAGTCATAGTATTCATCGCTCATACCAGGATTTATATGAGTGAACTGAACCCTTCTCATCTTTGAAGACTTACCTGAGGTATCTGGGTTATAGTGAAGATCTTCAATAGGAGTCCAATACATGGGACCCACTCTTTCTTCAATATGGGGTCTAAGGTATTTAGCACCATGATCAGCGTGAGATTTTGATTCGCTATTCGCAACAAATTCATCTACTTGCGACCAGGTCATCGGTCCATATGTTCGTACCAACCAACCAGATTTTTCGCCAGATACTACCCTATAGGTTCTCACTCTCATGATCCCCTTATTATGATGTTTTTTATTATGTTCTTTTATTCCTGCCAATAACTGAGACATGCCCCCTGATTTTGGTTTCAGGTAGGCCACTCTATATATATTTGCATTATTCTGTGCTAATAGATTGGCGCAAATAAAAACAGGGATGAAGATCCCTATTATACGTTTTACCATGATTCTTACCTCCGAACTCTATTTTTGATGATTTTATTATAATCAAATAGTCCTGGCTAGAATTAATTAGATGGTATGTGTAACTGTATTTACAAATAAATAAATAAGTAAGTAAAGAAAAAAGTGATTATTTTGTAATGATAAATGGCATTGACACCCAGCATGAATCATTCGTGCAATTATCATATTCATCTATAGTGAAAGCCGAAAGAACAAGAGTATCACCCATCATTTGTGATAAAACTTTAACATTAGTTTTGGCCATACCCTTTTTATCTGTTTTTGATGAAAATTCCACAGTTGAATTCAATTTGTTCAAATCTCCAGAAAAAATGTAAGTCGTATCTATGCTATAATATGTATATGTTTCATTAGCTCCGTATTGCTTTCTATAGTATCCTATAGTATCATTATTAGAATAATAGAGATTGGAATACCATTCAACTATAGCACCTTCACTATCAATAAAATCAAAATTGTCAAAATCCTTGTAACCTACATATGCATATACCGCCTGGTTAGTTATATTTGTATTATTAGTATTTAGAGGTAAAAGATAATATCCTCCGATGTTCACTTCTAATTCTGGAACAATATAAAACACTAATTCAGGATCCTCACCTCCAAGTTTTTCTTCTAGCAAAACACAAGATATCATCAATATCCCAACCATCAGAATGGTAATCCTATTCTTCATCATCTACATCTTCTATTCTTATAAAGCTTTTTAATGACCAACCTTTTTCACGAAAGATTCTCACAATACTTGAAATTGAAATAACTAATAGAATGATCCAAAATATTTGAATTGCAGAAAAATTCACGATCTTAATTTATTTTGTTGGAACAGGAGGAAGCCCTTCCGGAATCATTGCTTTATACTTACTTTTACCTTTTCGCTCATTAAACTCAGCTTTCACTTCTTTAATCAATTTAGGGTTTTCAAAAAGATCTACCATTGTCATCCCAAGAGCTTTAGAGGCCTGTAGCATTCCCTTATGACCAATGGACATACCTGTACAAGCAACAACTGCCCACGAATGCCACGGTGCATCTTTAGGAGCAGCTGGAGTCGAAAGTCTTACAACAGGTATAAGTTGGCTTACATCGCCCACGTCTGTAGACCCACCTTGAGCAGGCATAGTATCTTTTAGAGGATAAATATTACCATCCATTCCAACTTGTTTTTTCCCGGTTTCTTTTTGGATAGCTTTGGCATAATTCATTTCTTTTTTTGTGTATTTTATTGGCCCTAATAATTCAAAGTTTGATTGAACAACCCTTGCCCCACTTCGATTGGGAAGGATCTCATAGATCCCAGAGATTAATGAAACTTCATGATCTACTTCAGCCATCAAAGCGCCCGCCGCAGCCATTTTTTTAACACGCTCATAAACTACATGTAAGCTTTCCCTATCATTCTCTCTTACTCTAACCCATATTTGGGCATTTTCAGGAACAACATTAACTACATCACCAGCTTTTTCAATTTGATAATGTATTCGAGCAGTTGGTTTGATATGCTCACGGTAGTAATTGATTCCTGTAGTAAAAAGTTCCATAGCATCTACTGCGCTAAATCCATTCCAAGGATCTGCAGAAGCATGAGAAGCTTTCCCAGAATATTTAACACGAAAATCAATTAATGCCTTACTACTCTGTGTCGCAGCTTCCATATCATCTCCCGGATGCCAATCCATACAAACATCAAGATCATTAAATAAACCAGCTCGCGCAAACCATACTTTACCAAAAATAGTTTCTTCAGCCGGAGTACCATAAAAAACTATTGTCCCTTTTATCTTCCCCTGTTCAATCAATTCTTTAATTGCGATGGCAGCTCCCAAGCTACCCGTACCAAATAAGTTATGACCGCAACCATGCCCAGGCGCACCTTCAATTAAGGCTTCTTTTGTTGATTGGGCTTTTTGAGAAATCCCGGCATTAGCATCAAACTCACCTAAAATTCCAATTCTTGGACGACCAGAACCGTAAGTTGCAATAAAAGCTGTGGGCATACCTGCAACTCCACGTTCTAAGCTAAATCCATTTTTTTCAGCATAATCTGCTAATATTTTTGATGATTTATGCTCCTCTAATGCTAATTCAGCATTTTTCCAAATTTCATCGCTAATCTTAATTAAAGCTTTCTCATGTTTTTTTATTGATGCATCAATAGCTTTTTTATTTTTTGTCCAATCGTCACCAGCTATTGTCATAGTTAACAATAGAATCAATAAAAACAAACTTCTTTGTATACCTTTTAACATATGTTACCTCTTAAAATCAAATTCGTAAAAAATTATATATGCCCCAACCCAAAAATATGCCTGACATACCATCCGCAATTGTATGTTGTTTAACAAATAATGTTGCGATCGCAATTGTAGCAATAAAAACATAGCTCCAAACACCAATAGATGACATTAACAATAGGCCAACAAAAGTAGCTACTGAATTATGCATGCTAGGGAAACAATTCCGTCCGTTATCTACTTTTTGAATAAAGTGCAAATAACGTGTTGATAAACCTTTTACTTCATAATCTTTGTAATGATTTGGAACTTTGCAAGGAAAGAGCAGGAAACACAAACATTGTACTAATAAGAGTAAGAGCCCACCAAATATTATGTAAACACCTTCTTGTATAGTATGAATTTCAATTACCACCATCCCAATCATTATATAGTATAGAAAAGTGTAAGGCCAAACCCATATAGGCCAGAAAGGAATTAATTCATCAAGTTTGGTAGCAAGGCATCTTGTCTTAAAAAAGTAATTATTGTTTTGAACCCAAAAAAATAACTGATATGCACCTGTCATAATTATTGCAAGTACGCAGGTAAAAACAACGTAATCAAATAAAGACATTGGGTCGGAATTAAAAACTAACGCAATACTATAATAAATAAACGCAAGAGCAAATACAAAAATCAAAAGTAATAACATATATTTTGGAGAGATCTTTTTATAAGGAGCGGTAGTAGTAACGTTAGTCATGAGGATTCTAATTATTAATTATTTTTTCGAGGCAATCGATGATCTAACATTGCAGTATGATATACAAATGAAGCAACAATCACAGCATTCTTTTTTATATCTTCTATTGGAATAGTATCATAAAAGTCAAGGTTAGTATGCCCACCCGTACCGCCTACTCTGTCTTGCAAAAATTGGAAAGCTGGTAAACCAGCTCGATCAAATGGAATATGATCAGTACTTCCTACGCTTTGTGATCCAATAGTGCTCATTCCAAGATCTTTAAAAGGTGACATCCAAGCTGTAAATGCTTGCCGAACATGCTCATTATCTTGAAGATAAATTCCACGATACTGTCCAGGCCCATAATCTTGATTAAAGTAAGCAGAAAATTTATCATAATCTCCTTTTTTACCAACAGCTGGATCATTTGGATTCCCAAAATGTTTATTTACGTATTCCCTAGACCCGTGAAGGCCCTGTTCTTCACCTGACCAGAGTGCGATACGAATTGTTCTTCTGGGTTTTATATTAATTGCTTTTAAAATACGCATTGCTTCTAACATTACAGCTACACCTGAAGTATTATCACTAGCATTTGGACTAGCGTGCCATGTATCAAAATGAGCACCTAACATAACCACTTCATCTTTAAGGTCTGTACCTGAGATCTCACCAATCGTATTGCGTGCTTTTCTACGGTTTTTACCAATTTTATTTTTTATCTCTAACTCTATTTTAATTTTAATATCTCTTTCTGCAATACGTACCATCCTATTATAGTGTTCTGGTGTAACTGCAACAATAGGTAAATGATCTAAAGTTTCATCACGACCCCATTTATCTTGTTTAGCACCAGGACGCGCAAATCCTCGAACGGCTGCAATCCATCCACTGCGCGATTCTAATATTGCTATTGCACCTTCATCTTTAAAAAATGCATTTCTTTCGATTGCTGAAACTAAATCAGGATTAGATGGAGGACGGGGTCCTCTTGGTTCTTTTGGCAATGGTCTTTGTGAAATCTCAAACAATTCACTATCAGTATAACGTGGTGTACCTTTCCTATATCTCTCTAAATTAATTTTAGGTGGTGGTGTAGCTAGAACAGCTTTTCCTCTTAGTTTACCTTTATACTTTTTTAAATCAGACTTGGTTTTTATTTCCGTAAGAACAACTGATAATTTTTTTCTGCCATCTATTCCTGGAGTATGTGCTATCGGATAACCGACCATTACTTGACGATCTGGTTCTAAGAGATGAAGAGAAAAATATTCATTATCCCAACTAACACCATAATCCATGAAGGGTTCTATTTTAGTATTTTTTAACCCAATGCGTTTCATCTCTTTAATTGCCCAATCCTGAGCGTGACGCATATCTTCTGAATTTGTTAGGCGTGCACCCAGAACATCCGTCATATAAGATAAAGTATTAGCAATCTCAGAACGCTGGAAACCCTCTTCACGTATTTTAGCGACAGTTTCCCAATCTACTTCATATTGTTTCTGAGAAAATAAAAGACCACTTATAAGTATAAAGATTATTTTTTTCATTCAGTTCTCCAAAAATCAGTTTGCTATCATTTCTTGTCGAATAAGTTCTACTGGAATATTTCCTTTAGAGTTAAATCGATCAAAAAATTCTCTTAATACAAAAGGCTTGCCTTCACTCTCAAGTTTTTCTGCATATTGAGTCATAAGGTTTTCAATGAGATACTTTCCTGTCACATAACAAGTTCCATAACCAGGTTGTCGCAAATAAAGATGCTGTTCAAATTCTAAGAGGTGGGGTTCACGTTCCATCCAACCGCGTGGCGTCCATTTTACATGAACTTGGCTCGCTTCAGCCATAGTCATCATATTTGCATGGGCATATAAGGATCCCAAACCTCGAGCAGCTCGCTGAGCTAACATTATCCAAACGATTTCCCTTGAACGAGGGCTGTTTTCATATAAACCAGCATGCATAAACATTTCTTCAACGGCAGTAGCTATCCCTTCATTTTTGGAATCATACATATTATACAATGGTGCAGCACGACGTATTGGATTCTCATGTGGCTCATCTCTCACTTGCGCCAAATCAAACCAATGATAAAAATGAGAATATAGTGGCAGCGGATCATAATGCATTCCAATAGCAAAAAAATTACGTTGGTTCTTTGGAACAAATTTTCCCATATGCTCGCGTAAGGCTGGTTTCATATTGGGCTTAATATACATTACTTCTTTTTCTTTCAAGAACTTCATCATTTTATTAACTGCTTTGATGGTTAAATCAGCGAATTCTTCTGGTGTATCAGCTGCTTTCATTGGCGGAAGGTCTTTGTTTCTGTGCTCTTCTAACTTTAGTGATGACCATGCACGGTCTAATTCTCTTTTAAGCAGTTGGACTTCCTCTTCCCAACTTAGTGAAACTAAATGCACATTCTTTTGGTACCATGTATAATTATCTTTTCCAATACCGGATGGCCCATTTTTATTAGGAGATTCTTTTTCCAACCATTTAATAAAGTCTTCATTAGCTTTTTTTGCTTTAACTAAGGCTACAAATAATTCAGCATCTTTTCTTGAATCATGATATTGTAAAAGATTCTGCTCAATAGTCCTTAAATCTTCACCTTGATCACGAATATTTCTAATACCAGCAACCCAAAGATCCTTTGCATTTCCTGTTAAATTATTTTCCGCTTGTATTAGCAATGACGGAATGATTTTTAATTCACTTAAAAATTTAATTTTAGCTTTTCCTTTTAATGGAAAAGAATACTGCCAAAATTCTAATAAGGCGTGATTTACGGGACCTTCATGTGCTGGGACATCGCTTTGAGACATCCATATTGTCTGATAAAAAGCAGGGTCTCGTTCCCATGATTTAAGCACTCTTCGATTAAAGTCATACCCATTCATTTCTGCTCTCAAAAGCTGCCAGTCTACTTGCTGAGTTTTCAGCCATCCAGTAGTATCTATATCTGATAATTGCTTCTCGATAGTTTTAAATGACTTTTGTCGTTTTCTAAACTGTGATTTAGTATAATCTGGTGCACCATTTAGTAATGGTGGATTTTCAAATTTCCGCCATTCAAAAAAAAGTTCATGTAAATCTTCATAATTATTGTAACTCTGCCCTGAAATGAACAATATAGAGATCAGCCATGTAATAGTTTGTTTAATAATTTTCATTAGCCTAGAACCTTATCAAATCCATCATTGAATTTTTTCATTTCTTCTGGTTTAGCCATACTTAATCGACACCAATCCGTAAATGGAGGAAATGGTCTACCAACTAGTACTCCATGGTTTTCCATCTTAGGTTGAAAATCGCTGATTTCAATATCAGTTTTAATAAACATGAAGTTAGTTTGGGAATCTAAATATTGAATTCCTTTAGTATCTAAGTAATCAGCAACTACTTCTTTTGCCTTATTATTCATATCAATACTATGAGCTTGAAATCTTTTATCTTGATAAGAAGCAATGGCCGCTCTTAAACCTACAATGTTGAGTGAATCTGTTAAATAAGATTCTAATCGTTTTACAATCTCAGGAGTACTAATTGCAAAACCAACTCTAAGTCCTGCTAATCCATGTACTTTAGAAGCAGTTCTAGAAATAATTACATTATTACCAGACTTTACAAGATCAATCATTGATCTATATTTTTTATTAGTTACATACTCATGGTAAGCCTCATCTACAAAAACTATTGCCTTTTTTGAGACTTTTATACAAAACGACTCTAAGTCCTCCGTGTTCATCAGTAAGCCTGTGGGATTATTCGGATTGCAAAGATAAATCATCTTTGTTCGACTATTAATATTTTCATTCATACGATCTAAGTCAATACCAATATCATTTTTCATAGGAATACGTTTAACATTTGATTTCATAGTTTTCGCATATCTATTTATTGTTTCAAATGTTAGAGACGGCGATAATAATTCACCCTTATCAATTCCATTCATTAAGGCTGCTTTTTTTAATATTTCACCCGATCCAAATCCAACAGCAATGTGATCTGGTGTAACGCCATTTAACTTCGCCATCAATTCTTTAAATTCAGCTTTCGCATCTCGCATAGAGTATAAATTTGATTCACCGAAAGCTTTCCTCATCGCCCTTCGCGCTATTTGGGAAGGTCCATAAGGATTTTCGTTAAACATCATTCGAACTGGTTCATTTGATAATGAATTAATGGTAGTAGCATTTATTGAATGTATACCTGCTACCGCACCTAAGACTGAACCACTAAATAGTTTCGCACTACGGTTAATCCATTCTCTTCTTGTCATTCCTTTATTCATGATCGCCTCCTAACAACCAATTTACAAAGGAAATAAACGAAATAAAAAAAAAGCCACAACTCTTTGAAGTCATTAAGCGTTTGAATTATTTCCTTTGACATTTTGGACAATAATGGGTTCCTCTCTGGCCTACAAATATTTTTTTTAATTTTTCACTACATCGGGGACACGGGCTTCCTTGTTTACCAAAAACATTTAAATATTTTTTATATCCACCTGGTATCTTATTCCCATAGGAAAAATTGATAATTGTTGTGCCATTAAAATCAATTGCACTTTGAAGTATAATTGGAATTGCCTTCCACAACCTTTTTATCTTTTGACTGCTAATATTCATAGAAATTTTACACGGATGAATTTTTGCTTGCCACAAGGATTCGTCCACATAGATATTACCTAATCCTGCAATAAATGATTGATCTAGTAACTTTGGCTTAATCATTCCACGTGATTTTTTTAATCCATTTAAAAGATATACTAAATCAAAGGATGATGATAAAGGTTCACGCCCTAGTTTATTTTCAAGAATATCTAATGATTCATAATAGTAAAAGCGTCCAAATTTTCTATAATCCTTAAAATATAATTTTTCACCGTTTTGCAAACTTATTATTGCTGTAAAATGTTTTTTATTATCTTGATCAGTTAATTGAGTTTGTAATTGCCCTGTCATTCTTAAGTGTATACATATAAAACCTTGATCTAGATCAATAATAATATATTTGCCTCGACGTGAAACATTAATGATACGTTTTCCCTCTACTAATTCATTTATTTTATCATATGAATGGGTATCAAAAACTTTGGTGAAATTATTTAATGGTTTTATAGTTGTAATAGTTTGATGCAACAAAAATGGTTTAATATAATTTGCAACAGACTGGACTTCAGGAAGTTCAGGCATAAATTAAACTATTATAATTTGTTATTTAGCCTTGTTAAGTACTAGCCAGAAAAGAGCACTTCCAATACAAAAACACAATATACTTATAATAAATAGGTAATATTCAGATTGGCCTGATTGAGTAGAAAAATAAAATTCACCTAATGATATTGCTGATAGGAAACATAGTGCAATAATGGAGAGTATTATAAGAACTTTTATCAAAATTATACTCCCTAATCGAGCTCCTTTAGACAAAGAGATCTTAATTCATTAAAAGCATAATTTAAATTATTTAATTCCTTTATATATTGCTCTATAGATGATTTAGATTCAATAATATCTGCAAAAATTTTACTACTTCTATAAAAGCTTTCATTATAACGATATCCTGCAATAACAATTGGATTATTATCAGTTGGAGA
>CAYRYZ010000024.1:9449-24259 GCA_964428745.1 uncultured bacterium
CCAACTGATGATAAATGATAAATAATACTATCCTCGTCCATTGTATTCTTATTATTCAAATTATCAAAAATTAAATTGCAACTATTTAAGGAATAGTTCTGTAAATATATAAATCCTTGAATCTGATTTATATCTTCATCAATAACATTAATCAATTGTTTAATAGTATTATTTTTTCGATTTATTTCGATTTCATTTTGACGTTTTTGTTCTAATAATAATGAAATCAAAATACCTAAGATGATTACAACAAACTCAAAAGAATATTTTATGGTAAATCTTTTGAGCATACTCATTTCTTTTTTTGCTTTGGGCATAAAGTAAGTCTAAATATTTTTTATAATAAGAAGCCTCTATAAAGAGGCTTCAATAAATTCAATATGAATAACTAAACGATTATTTTTTAGTATTCTTAGAATTAGCGGATTTTTCTTTTGTCTTAACTTCTTTTTTTGAAAACCCTTTATCATATGCTTTGTCTGAAAAAAGCATAGAAAATTTATCTTTCGACTTATTAACTTTTTTCAAGCAGCCTGCACAACATAAATCAACAGATAGACCTTTAACTTCAACTTTTTTTAAGTCTTTCTTTGTATGATGATTATGACCTGGGCTTTTTCCAGTAACAGGACAACCAGTTTGTTCATACTGACCAGTTGCAACCAATTGAAAATTGGCGGATTCTGAAAATTTTTGAGGAGATTCATCAAAATCTATTTTACAACCTCCACAACAGAAATATACCATCCCCTCCCTATAATTAGAGGATTCTTCTTTATCAATTTCATCTCCTGATACAACACATGTAATTTTTTCGTCTTTATTACCCAAACCCTCTGCTATAATAATAGAGGAAAGAAATAATAATAACATGAACCATTTTGTTTTCATTTTATGAACCTTTTTATTTGATTAATTGTAAACATGTTTAACCCTATTTTTCAAATAAGTTTTATTAATTATTTTTTGCTGGTTTAACAAATTTTAATGTATAGCGATCACTTTCACCTATTGTTTTTAATTGAGTTTGAATTTTTTTCAATTTTTTTTCATCTAAACCATTTTTCGATAAAGTAGGAGGCAAATTCCATACTCCTCCAGGGTGATCTTTAGGATCTTTTGGATTGGCATTTATTTGAGAGGAAGCTACATAAACAAAACCAACGGCCTCAGCATCTCTAATCATACAGGGTTCACAAGTATATCCATTATTATCAACAGTTGTATTACTACGATGGTCAGTAATACCTAACACTCCCCCAGGTTTCAGAGTATTATACATGGCACGTAGCTTTTCAAATTCAGAATTTCCAACCCAGTTATGATAATTTCTAAAACTTAAAATCATATCAGCGGATCCTTTATCTCCATAAACATCACCTACCATGGATACCATTTTGGCATTCCCATATAAATCTTTTCTCGCTGCTAATCTTTTCTTCTCAGATTTATATCGATCTCGATCTCGCTTAACATCTGATTTTGGATTATAGGTTGCACTAACATATTGGCCATTTTTATTCAAAAATGGTGCAATTATTTCTTGATACCAGCCACCACCGGGAGATATTTCTACTACGGCCATTGTATTTTTTATTCCAAAAAATTCAAGCGTTTCAATAGGATGCCTATATTTATCTCGCGCTTTATTTTTCTCTGAACGATGATCGCCATCTATTATATCTTGTAATGATTGCGAAAACACTAATTGCCCTAATAATAACAGAATTAGTTTGAAAGAGTATCTTTTAATAAAAATATTTTTTAGTCCATTCATTTTCTATACCTTTTTATAGTTAATATTATTTTGATTGTGAATAAAGCCATTCCCAAAGGTCATCAGAATCCCACACATCTAACCAGACGTCATGACCACGTCCTTGAACCTCAGTATATTTTGGAGACCCTCCTGATTTCCTAATCGCAGTATCCATATCTCTTGATCGCATGACATTAATAACTTGGTCTTGATCTCCGTGCCATGACCATATTGGAATTTTTGTGAGAAGTTTGCCCATAGATTTATCTCCACCTCCGCAAATTGGTACTGCTGCTGCGAAAAAATTTGGTCTTCTTTGAATCGCATCCCATGTTCCATAGCCACCCATTGATAAACCCATAACATATATACGATTAACATCGATTTGATTCTTATCATCTTCAATAAATTCATCAAAAGCCTCTAATATTCTCTTCATAGAATTAGATATTTCAGGCATTTGATGATTATTAGAAGCCCAATTAACATTTACCCATCTTTCACCCTCTGGTACTTGGCCAGCAAAAAGATAGGAATTATAATTTGAAAATAACCTCTGTAATTTGAATGAAGTAATACTATTTGCATCTAATAGTTGTCCCTTATTATCAGCACCGCGACCACCTGCACCATGTAAAAATAGTAGGATAGGATATTTTTTATCTTTTTCCAGTTTCTTTGGAGAGCGATATCGGTAATTAATAAATCCACCATTAGGGCTTTCCCAAACTATTGATGAATATTCATCTATTTCCTCTTTAACTGAACAAGAGATAAATAAGATAGCTAGTATTGGATTTATAAATTTTCGAACCATTTTTTGTATCAGTTAGTTACAATTATCATAAATATCATTTACTTTGGATTCAATATAATTAAGTCTTCTTATCAAGTCTTTATCTTGTGTACTTGTTTGAAAGGAAGAATAAAGAAAAAATACCATTGAAATGATCACTCCTGCCAAAAAACCAATTGCATATTGTTTCATCAATAAGCTCCTACTTTATTAAATAATAATTTACGAAGTAATAAATTTGTAAAATCTATCTTAACATGTAAAAGTAGTGAATTGATTGAAATCATCAATCGTTCAAGGCTGATTGTTATTTATCTATAATAAAACGAATCTAGGATTAATGAATCAGGTAAATCAAAAAACAGGACAAAGTCTTGAGAGTTGAACATGTAAACTTTTAGTACAAGTAATAATCTAAATATCACCATGGTAATGAGGAGAACAATTATACCATCCTCTAAAAACTTCTTTGGTAAAGGTCTATATCTTTTAAGTATTAATCCATAAAGCAAGGAACTAATGAAAAACAAACCTGCTAATAATCCACCATCAATAAATCCTAAAAATAGTTGGGAAAGAAGATCATATAAAAAATTGAGCATTACTTTATACTAAAGAAAAATGAAAGAATTAATATAATTAATCTTTTCATTTCTTAGCTCTAGTTAATCCTCTATTTTCTAATTCTTTCAAACATTGTCTAAATATTTTCCTGCTTGGTTTTGGATCTAGACCTTCCATGGCATCATCAAGTCTTTTTGAACAACGTATTTTTACTTCTAGTTTTTTCCCTGTTTCATAATCAAGAAGTGTAAATTCTTTACATTTACTAATTACCGTGTCACCTTTACCAAATTTTTTAGTTTCATCAAACTCTTTCTCAATGGGCATGAGATCATAAATAAAAAAATCGTAGGGTTTACCATTTGTTATAGTTTTTCTTTTAGTGATATTAATATCATCATCGTAGAACATTCGATAGGTCCTTTATGCAGATTTAAGTGAAATAACTTTTTCTAATTCAATTAAAATAAGTTTCAAAGTCTTTTAAGATAAAATCATATTATAATAAAAAATAATTAAAAAAAACTGATAATAACAATTCTATCGTCTTTTTTTCAATTTTAATAGAATTCATATTAGTAAAATCATAAGGCAATAAGATGGAATTAATTATAAAAGTGATTAGATTATCATCTAATTGGTTTATAATTGAATTTGATTTAATGAAAAAATTAGATAATAAAATAGCCCTTCTTACTGGCGCATCGTCTGGCATTGGTGCTGTAATTGCAAAAGCTTTATCAAGTGAAGGCGTGGAAATTCTTGGGGTAGCTCGTTCTGAAACAGGTTTGAATAATACCAAAACAGATATTGAAGCTGCGGGTGGAAAATTTCATAGCATCTCATTTGATGTATCAGACACGTCAAACTTATCACAATTGAAATCTGAAGTTGAGAACCTGGTTGGAAAGATAGATATATTAGTTAATAATGCAGGTATTGAAGAGTACAATTGTTTTCAAAACTATACCTTAGAATATATTCAAAAAATAACTTCAGTTAATCTGATTGCTCCTATGGAAATTACAAGACAATATCTACCTGAATTGATCCAAAATGGTGGTCATATAGTTAATATTTGTTCTTTAGCAGCGAAAAAAGGTGAAAGTTTTAATGCTACTTATTCTTCGACAAAAGGTGGTTTAGCTCTATTCACAGATGCATTAAGACAAGAGTTGCATGGTACAAAAGTCGGTGTTTCAGCAATATTCCCAGGTTTAGTTAGTGACGTAGGAATGTTTTCTGATAGTCAAGTCAAAGCACCATTAATTTTAGGAACAATACCCTCAAAAAAAGTTGCTAAATCTTTACTAAAAGCAATCAAAAAAAATAAGCCTGAAGTCATAGTTAATTCTGGGCCTTTAAGACCTTTGCTAGCTATCAATGCATTGTTCCCAAATTTTGGCAATTGGTTTGCAAGAGTAACTGGGATTACAGCTTTTTGTAGAAATCGTGCTAATTTAGGCGAATAAATTCAGTGACATATAATTAAATGAATGCAATAAATCGTATTCAATCAGTATCTAGAACAATTTACGGTTTAAAAAAGTATCAAAATTTATCTCCCTCATCAATTGAAGAGGAAGACAGTTCCTATCCAGGATTAAATAATGAAAATATTCCTTTAAAAATATTTAATCCAAGTAAACCATACAACTCTATACTAATACTCTACCCTGGCGCAACAGTCAAAGGAGAGGCTCACCCTAAAATGATAACTTTGGCGCGTTCTTTAGCCATAAATGGTGTTAAAGTATTTCTACCTAGAATCCCACCTTTAATTGATTTACAATTATCAAAAGAAATTTTCCCTTGGACTGTACATTTCTATAAATGGGTATTTAATAATTTTGCTGATAATAATCCCATTAATCTAGCGGGAGTAAGTTTTGGAGGAGTTATAGTATTGAAAGCTTGTTTAGATCCTTTTTTAATTAAAAATAAACCAAAATCTATTCTTGTTTTTGGTACATCATATGATGTGTCGACTAGTATGAAATTCATGTATAGTGGTGAAATCAACCATAATGGGGAAACAATTAAGATAAAACCTGAGCCATGGAGTATAATAGTTTTATTTCATAATTATTTACATCAAATAGACATTGGCTATGAGACTAAAGAGATACAAGTTGGATTGAGTTATTTAATCCATCAGAGTGATGATAAATTAAAAGATTTAATGAAT
Source organism: uncultured bacterium (assembly GCA_964428745.1). Lineage (GTDB taxonomy): Bacteria > Fidelibacterota > Marinisomatia > Marinisomatales > TCS55. Next base: position 14,757 of record CAYRYZ010000024.1, read on the forward strand.
AACTTAGATGGTCCTCAAAAAAACTTAATAAATGATATTGTTAACCTAAATATCTCAGATGAGGTTCAAAGAATAATGAATATTATTTTGAAAGACTGCTCAGACCAACTTGAATTTTTTTCACCTAAATTTTGGTGCGATAACATTACGAATAATGTCTTTATTCTTCATGGAACAAATGATTCATTATCTCCTTACACTGAATCAGTAAAATTAGATAAAAAATTGCAAAACAGTGAATTGCTGATAACGAGATTATTTGAACATAGAGAAATATCAAATAAAATTTCTTTTATAAGGAAATTTCATGAAACATTTAATATATATAAATTTCTCTCAAAGTATTATTATAAAGTTTTTTCATAACAATGAGAGCACTACCATTTAAAGAATTAATTTGATTGGTGTTTGATTTTATATTCCATAATATTTGCGCTCGTATTCGGTGCGAGTACATTATAAAAAATAATAATTATGTCAAAAAAAGAGACTAAAAAGAAACGCCCATTATTTACTGAATTTACTTTAGATATGTTTTCACGTAGCTCAGGTAGAAGTCATTCAGAAATAATGCAATTCAACCAATGGCGTGATGAAATAATTGAAGCAGACAAATACACCTTTGAAACACCACATCTAACTCCTCAAGATCCAAAAATAAGTGTTCGGAGAATCCATGGCGATGAACATGATCTCATTAATTTTTCAAGTTATAATTATCTTGGTTACGCAAATCACCCCGAAGTTATTCAATCAGCCAAAGAAGCACTAGATACTTTTGGACTAGGCGCAACAGGAAGTCCAGTGTTAAACGGCACTTTTGACATCCATAAAAAATTAGAAGATTCTCTTACAAATTTCTTTGGTCAAGATGGATATGGCATTTCACTGTTTTCCTCTGGTTACGGAGCAAACATTGGCGTGGTCTCCAGTTATATTCATAAAGGAGATTATGTTGTTCTTGATCACTCGTCGCATGCATCATTAATTGATGGAGCAGTTATGTCTCAAGGCACAGTCAAATTATTTAGACATAATGATGCTGAGTTTCTTGAAAAAATCTTAAAAAGAATTTCTAAAGAAAACAGAAGAATATTGGTATGTGTTGAAGGTGTATATAGCACTGATGGTGATTATGGAAACTTAAGAGATATTGTAACTGTATCAAAAAAATACGGCGCTTCGATTCTTGTTGATGAGGCACATTCTTTATTAATTGCAGGAAAAAAAGGTAAAGGAGCAGTTGAGGAATTTGATGTTTTATCTGAGGTTGATCTTCTTATTGGCACATTTAGTAAATCTTTTGGTGGTATTGGTGGATGTGTCTATGCAAAAAAAGAATTGATTAATTATATGAATTATTATGCTAGATCAAGAATGTTTTCTTGTGCATTAGACCCTGCTGTTACTGGAGGAATTATTAAGTCTCTTGAATTAGCCACTGGACCTGATGGAGATCAAAAACGTATAAGGATCATTGATAATGCAGATTATCTAAGATCTTTATTAAAAGATAAAGTAGATATAGGAACTTCTCAATCTTGGGTAATCCCAATTATTTTTGGTGATGAACGTAAATCTCTTCCACTTGGTGATTATTTAATGAGACTAGGATTTGATTTTTCTATTATGATGTTTCCTGCAGTAAAGAAAAATAAATCAATTATACGTGCTTTTGTTACTTCAGAGCATACAAAAGAACAACTTGATGGATGCGCAGAAGCATTAATTGATGCTTCGAAAGAATTTAATTTTAATTTATAATTTGAGGTTGCTATTATGACAGAACATATTCCAGGTGATAACTTAATAATTTGGGAATTTGATTATGCTATGACCACTTTCTATGAAGTGGATACTGATCTAATCACTTCATTATTGCCAAAAGAATTAAGCCCAATGGAAATCGTGCCTGGAGTTTCACTATTAAATATTACTGCATTTAATTTTCCTGAAGGAGGCCTTGGCCATCTTCCAAACTTTCAAGAATTGATTGCTGCGATTGTAGTTGCTCCTGATTTATCTAGAGGAGTACCAAAGTTTGCAATGTATGTATTCTCTCTTGGGAGTACAAACCAAGAACACCTCGATCACAGTGCTGATTATTACAAATTGCCATCATATGATAAACTTGAATATGGTAAGATAAGTCATGAAAAAAATGAGGCGGATTTTGGTGACAATGATGGTTCTATCTTAACGATGAATAATTGTTGCGATACTATTGGAGATTATCTTGATCATGAACGTTATTTCCAAGCTTTTGTATCCAAAGGTGATGATGTATATATAGCAGATCTATATTTAAAGGCTGCTCTTTTCGAGCATCAAGAGCAGGGTGAAGTAGGAATAATCAATAATCATCCATTTTTGAAGGGACTAGAATTATTTGATGAAGTAAGCGTCCCATATTTGCAAATGATTCTTGAACCTGGTACTAAAGGAAAACAATTTTATTATAAACCCGAAAAATATCGTTAATAAAAATTCTTTTATTTCAATTAAAGAGTTATCAGTAAATGGAAACTGATCATTCTAATCCCGCAGTTAATAATCCTCCAACAATAATTTCTTGTATAATCAATCCTGCTGCCCGCGATGGTCTATCATTGAAAATATGGGAGACAGCAAAAAGTAAATTTGAGGATGAAGGATTAACAACAGAACTACATTTAACAGAAAAAGTTGGACATGCTTCAGAAATAGCTTATACACTAAAAGACAGGTCCGATATAAAAATAATAGTCGCTTGTGGTGGTGATGGTACCATACATGAAGTAGCTTCTGGATTAAGAGGTAGCAATATACCGCTAGCAATTATCCCAGCAGGGACTGGAAATGATGTTGCTCGAGTACATGGGTATAGTTTAGATGATTTAGATAAAATTACAGATATTATAATAAATGGAGTAGATAGGAACGTTGGAGCTTTGCGTATAGAAGCTGAGCCAATGCCGGAAGAAGGAAACTATCCTGCCCCCACCTCTGATTCAAAATGGAATGGTGTAGCAAAGGAAAAAAATAGAATAGTACGTTGGATCTTTCATGAATCAGATTCAGGAATTACTTCTCTAGTCTCTCGAGCAAAGCTTAAAAGAGGTAAGTGGATAAAAGGTAATCTAAAATATACATATTTAGGCATTACTGAGATATTGAAATGGAAGAAAAGAAATGCCTGGGTTAAAATTGATGATAATGAGCCAGTCATAATTAATTTTTCATTATTTGTTTTTACACTATCTGAATTTTTTGGAGGTGGTTATTGGGTTGCACCTGGTGCTTCACCAATTACAGACCATGCCTATCTATGTAAAGCTTGGAATCTAAGTAAATTACAAATGTTATTATTAATGGGTCCTTTAAGAAAAGGGAAACATGTTGGTAAATGGGGTATTACTCTTGATAAATGCAGAAAACTAGAAATTAAATCTGTTAATCAGGAGAATGAGCCTGTTGATATTGCACATGATCCCCCTCTACCAATAAATGTTGATGGCGAGCCATGTATGCAAACTCCAGCGAGTATTGAGTTTCATCCAAAACAACTTTGGATAAGAGGAGCAAAAGATGTCTCGTGGGAGAACAATTAATCTTTTATTGAACAAAAAATTTATTGCCAACTTTTTTCTCTATCTTGGCAGTGTTTATATCAATATCATCTTCATATAACCATACATCACGCAACTCTTTTTTGGAAAAAAGCTCTAATTGGTCTCCATTATAAGGAGAATCTTTCTCAGTTGAATTTCCGTAGCTAAGGAGTGCTTTTGCTCTTATTTTTTTACCAAATTCAATGACAGCCACCCAAGAATCGCCTCCTCCAACATACATATTTTTTTTATCGGAACGGGCAGGCCAAGCAACGCGAAAAACACCTAATCTACCATCAGTCCCATTGGCAGGTAAATTGACCCCATTATAATTTATTCGATAATATTCTCCCCAAGGGACATCTAGTTTTCCAAACTTTTTTTCAATTTCTTTTACTGTATCTTCAAAAAGCATAGCAGCTCGCTTAGGATCAGCTAGCCCATCAGGAGTATTGATTGGATTATTGATATCCCAATCAGTAGTATAAGTTGAATTATTTGATACACTAAACTTACTGGCCCAAGTAAAAAACAATACCATCCCCTTACTATCAACCTCTGCATTTCGATCCCATCTTTCAAGTACAGCCTTCCCCTCTTTTGCTTTTTTAGATCCAAAAACATCGATAGCCTTAAATAGGTCATCCAAAATACGGTCTGCAAATTCTACACGTGTAGAAAGTTTAAAATCTACCAATTCATCAAAAGTGATAGAATTATCCTCAATTATCATTCTCGCAGATCGTTGTGGACGAAAATCCATTCTCTTTGGAGCCATATATCCTGGATAATCTTTAGGATACAATTCGATTGGGATAGTTGATGTCCAAGGAGGATCATTAGCGTTTTGCAACCATCCTGAATCAGGATTTTTTAACTTAGGAAGATCTTTGTAGGGGTGATATTCTGTCCAGATATCCTCAGACTTACCATCGGGAATGATACGGTTCCAATATTCCCAAGTATCTTGTTTGCGTATAGGTACCAAGCCATTAAATAAATAAAAAATATCTCCATATTTATCTGCATACATTACATTCCAAAATGGTATCTGTGCCATTTCAAGAGCAGATTCAAATTCTTTAAAATTCTTACTGTTCAACATTCGCCACCACTGCAAGAACATGTTTGCTCTATCAGTTCCCGCCAGTCTAATGGCAAGTACTTTGTCATCCATTTTTTTCACTACTGGTCCGTGTAGAGTGTTTAGAATCGTGATTTCCTTTTCCTTTAAGCTGCCATCTTTTTGTTTGATCTTTAAAGTTTTGGTGAATATCGTAAAATCCTTTTTCTTTCCATCTAACTCATAACCATCTTCTATAAGCTGTAGCTCATAAGTGTCAGAGTTATCAATTGTATTATCGGTATGACTCCAACCTAAACTTTCATTGAAACCTATCGCAATCCCGGGCATACCAATGATGTTAGCTCCATACATATTTCTACCTTTTAGATTAAAATGATACTCGGTAAAGAGAAATTCATTGTACCAAGGTAAGTGAGGATTTTGTACAAGCATTGTGTTGCCTGAAGCAGATCTTTCTGGTCCAATGGCATACGTATTGGAACCCATATCTGGCCATCGTTGAATTAAACCCAAGTCATCCCCACCTATAAAGCGGGTAAAAACAACAAACATGCCATGCATATTGACATCTTTTGTTGAAATTGGCAGAACTGCCTTATTCTTTTCATCTATTTGATCAAGATTGTTTTGTAGATAGGCGTTGATCCCATCTACAAAATTGGAATAGATCAGTCTCATCTCTGGATCTTGTTGAAGATCCCAATCGACTGCAAGTCGTTCAAAACCTAAAGTGTGAACAAGTATATCATTTTTGAGATATTTCTCACCCCAATACTCTGAACCTTTGCCTCGTGATTTTCCATAAAGCTCAAGAACCTTATTCGCGTGATTATGCATCAGTGCCCATCCTTGAGCAAAGAATAAATCTTCCTTACTTTGTGCTTTGATATGCGGAACTCCATAAGTGTCCCATTTTATAATTGTATCAGATCCTGCATTAGGATTGCATGAAAAAAGAAATAAAGAAAACCAGAGATATAAAAATAAATACTGTTTTTTCATAAATAAAATTACAAAAAATATTTTCCAAAATGTTCCATATTGTTGTGTGTGTCCACCAAATCCGTTTCCGCTTTCCGTATAAACAATGAGTCTCGAAATGAATTAATTCAACCTTAAAGTATATTTTAAATCTGCTGGATGCCAATCATTCTCTGAAGTTCTTTAATATTAATAAGTAAGTTAATTGGCTCAAATTCAATTATTCTTTACGTATTCAACTAAATTTATAAATGCAAAATTTTAAACAAACTAATCTAGATACAAGTATTCTTAAAGCCATTTCAGAAATGGGATTTAAAACTCCAACTCCTATACAAGCTAAAACGATCCCCCATTTAATGAATTCAAACCTTGATTTAATTGCAACTGCTCAAACAGGTACAGGTAAGACTGCAGCATTTGGACTTCCATCAATTCATTTAACGGATTTAAAATATAATGATACACAAACTTTAGTCCTTTGTCCAACAAGGGAACTATGTATTCAAATCGCCAAAGACCTCGCTAAATATTCAAAATATCTAAATGGTCTTAATATATTAGCTGTTTATGGTGGCAGTGATATAAAAACTCAAATTAAGTCCTTAAATAAAGGTGCCCATATTGTTATCGGTACTCCAGGCAGAACTAAAGATCTAATTAAAAGAAAAAAACTTAATATTGGTCGTATTGCTCGTATAATATTAGATGAAGCAGATGAAATGCTAACCATGGGCTTTAAAGAAGATCTTGAAATGATATTATCGCATACCCCTAAAGAAAAACAAACTTTACTCTTTTCTGCAACTATGTCAAAAAAAGTCATTGCGATTACTGATTCATATATGAATGATCCTGAGAAAATTGCAGCAACACAAATGAATATTACAGCCGAAAATGTTCAGCATATATATTATATGGTTAATGCTAAGGAACGCTATGAAGTAATAAAACGTATCGCAGATATTAACCCTAATATTTATGGCATTGTATTTTGCAGAACTCGTCGAGAAACTAAAGAAATAGCGAATAAACTGATGAATGATGGTTATAATGCTGACACACTCAATGGTGATCTATCACAGGCAGAACGAGATGAAGTTATGGCCCGCTTTCGTAAACGTCATTTACAACTTCTAGTTGCCACTGATGTTGCTGCACGAGGTCTAGATGTTGAGGATCTTTCACACATTATCAATTTTAACCTTCCTGATGATTTTGAAATTTATATTCACCGTAGCGGGCGAACTGGTCGAGCTGGAAAAAAGGGAGTTTCTATTGCTATTCTGCATACGCGTGAAATGCGAAAAATTCGTGAAATTGAGAAAAGAACACAGATTACATTTTTACGTGAGGATGTTCCCAGTGGTATTGATATATGTAAAACACGCCTTTATAACCTAATCGATAAAGTTGAAAATGTAGAAGTAGATGAGCAAATAATAGCGCAATTCATGCCTGATATATATAAAAAGCTTGAATGGTTGGAAAGAGATGAATTAATTAAACATTTTGTTTCAACAGAATTTAATCGATACCTATCCTACTACAAAAATGCTAGAGACATAAATGTATCTAGTAATTCAAAAAATCAAGGAAGAAAGAACCGCGATAAAAAAAACCGTAAAGATCGCAATCTTGCAACTCTTTCAGGTTTTTATATAAATGTAGGATTCAAAAGTAAAATGAACCCTGGTCGCCTTATGGGCTTAATCAATGAATGTTTACGATCTAGTAGTGCGGTTATTGGCAATATTGAGATCATGAAAACATTTTCTTTTTTTGAAATTGAAGAAGAATATGAAAGCAAACTAATTCAAAGTTTTAAAGGTAAGAGATTTGCTGGTATTTCGCTTGAAATTGAAAAAGATAAAGGGAGTGGTAAGCGTGGAGGTAAAGATAATCAAAAAAGTCGAAGAAGGAATCGACAAAAAAATAAAAGAATACAAAAAAAGAGCCGCACTAGAAGAAGATGAAATTAAAAATGTTGTTCAGGAAGCTCCATGAGCTTCTATATAAATAAGAAAGGCCCATCAAGAAACGAGGCTTTCTTATCAGATACACATGTGTCGGGGTGAGAGGATTCGAGCCTCCGCCCCCCCCTTGAGATTCCATCGGAAACTTTTATTACTTTGTTAAGTTTATTTATATATGCTAAAAAAAATAATTATTTGCAGCTCTTTATTAGCTGTTCCTTTATTCTTTACCATTATTTCAGATGATTTCAATTGGAGTTTTTTTGATTTTATTATTATGGGTTCTATGATGGTTTTTGTAGGAGTTTCATTTGAATTAGTTTCAAGGGTGATAAAAAGTGAGCAAAGAAAAAAATTATTATATGGATTAATTATTTTATTATTTCTTTTGTTATGGGCCGAGTTAGGTGTTGGAATATTTAATTCACCTATTGCTGGCGACTAACCAAACAAAAAGTGTTTTTATAATTAGAGATTCGATGCGCATCTCTTAATCAAAGATTTGGATATATCTTATATAGAGATATATTAGGATGCTATTATCATATTGATATGCCCAAGCATTATAGCTGTCTCTAAGATTTATCATTCAATTTCTAATTGTTCATCTATTCTCAATACAGTATGAAGAAGAACATTCGCCCCATTTGAAATATCATCAGGTGTTGAATACTCTTTGGGAGAATGACTGATGCCATTTTTACTTGGAACAAATATCATACCAATTGGACATATCTGTACCATTTCTTGTGCATCATGTCCAGCACCACTAGGCATAAATTTACTTTTTAATTTGAGATCATTTGACGCTTCAAATATGGCTTTACTAATTAAGTCATTAGTAGGTTCTGGGATGATATTTATTGTTTGTTGAAATTGAAATGTTGTTCCTGTTTTTTTAGCAATCTTTTTTGTTGAGCGTTTAATTTTTTTATAAATGGAATCAATTTTTTTCTCATCTAAATCTCTGATCTCAAGACTAGCATTTACCTTACCTGGAATCACATTTGGTGCACCTGGGAACGGTTTGATCATCCCAACTGTGGCAACTTGATTGCCAGGTGTATTTTTACCTATTTCATGAACTGATTGAACATATAGTGCTGCAGCATATAATGCATCATTACGCTTATCCATTGGTGTTGTACCAGCATGATTTGCAAAACCAGTTATAACCACTTCCCATTGCTTGATCCCTACAATACCTTCTACTATTCCAATTTCTAAATTCTCATCATATAGGAAAGCACCTTGTTCAATGTGTAATTCTACATAAGCTGTCCATTCATTTTTCTTTAACTTCGCATCTTCAAGTTTTTTAAGATTTCCCCCTATCCTTTTAATTCCTTCTTTTATTGCATATCCGCTAGATGATCTAAGTCCAAGTTCTTGATCGGTCAACCCCGTTGTCATGATCTTGCTACCAAAAAGCCCACCTTCTTCATTTTGGAAGATCACAACAATCAGTGGATGATTTAATGTAAGATAATTTTCTCGAATTGTATGGGCGACTTCGATCGCTGATAAAGAACCAACATTCCCATCATAGCTTCCTCCCTCAGGAACAGAATCAATATGCGAGCCTATAGCAATTGGAGGTAGATCATTATCTTTCCCTTTCAATTTCCCTATAATATTTCCACCTTCATCTATATAAACAACCATTCCAGCAGATTTCATTAATTGCATTACATATTTACGTCCATCTATATCAGCATCAGTATAGGCAACTCTACTTAAGCTACCAAATTCAACGCTGCTTATTTTTGAAAGTTTAATAAAATTATCATTGAGTCGTTTATGGTCTACTCTTAATGGATCTTGAGCAAAGAGAGGCAGTACAAATAATATGAGCCAGAGGCGTTTCAT
>CAYRYZ010000025.1:0-19540 GCA_964428745.1 uncultured bacterium
TCAGGACTATTAACTATCCTTCCTTACTAAATGATTCTTATACTAATAGTATTATCTCTATCGTTGGTCAGCGCTCAAACTTATGAGATAAAAGGAGCACAGGTAAAATACTACGGGTCACATGTTTTTGGCGACTGGATTGGCATATCAAATGATTTAAATGGATCAATTTTTTATGATAAAAATAATTCTAATCATAAAGCTGAACTTCAAGTAGCCCTTAGATCTTTGGATAGTAGGAATTCAAATAGAGATTCTAATATGTTAACATATACTGAAGCTCTTGATTTTCCTCTGGTAAAGTTTAAATCAAAAAAAATAATAATGGATGGTGACTACGTTAAGATTAAAGGAGAGCTTTCCTTCCATGGAGTGACAAATACAATAAATAGCACCGCTAAGATAAATATGTTAGATGGTCTAGAAGTGGATGGTGCATTTTTAATTAATTTAAATGACTACAATGTTGATCCTCCAACTTTAATGCTTATAAGAATAGACGATATAATTAAAATAGAATATTTTATCAGCGCTAATTAAGTCCTACTGCAAAATTATTAACTAATAATATTATCATATTGAAATAGAAAAAATGAGAAAAAATAAATTTAGAAATATTGCCATAATTGCTCATGTAGATCATGGCAAAACTACTCTTGTGAACGCAATGTTAAAACAGAGCGGAACATTTAAAGCGCATCAAGATGTTGCGGATAGAGTAATGGACTCTCTTGACCTTGAAAAAGAACGTGGAATTACTATCACTGCAAAAAATACCGCAATATTTTATAATGAAATAAAAATTAATATTCTTGATACTCCAGGCCATGCTGATTTTGGTGGTGAAGTAGAAAGAAGTTTGAACCTTGTTGATGGCGCACTCTTACTGGTTGATGCAAGTGAAGGTCCGTTACCACAGACTCGGTTTGTATTAAAGAAAGCTTTAGAAAAAGATTTACCCGTCATTCTAGTCATCAACAAGATTGATAGAATTGATGCTAGAATTGATGATGTTATTAATGAAGTTTATGATTTGTTCATTGACCTTGATGCATCTGATAAGCAAATAGAATTCCCCATTATCTATACAAATGCCAAACAGGGGATTGCTCATAATGATCTTGAGAGTGAATCAAAAAATCTAACTCCGCTATTTGAATCCATTCTTAAAAGTATTGAAGGTCCACTTGTTACAGATGAGCATAAAGCCCAGTTTTTAATTACAAGCCTAGATTATGATTCTTATGTGGGTCAGATTGCCGTTGGGAGAGTTAATAATGGTAAGCTATCTATGAATGAGGCTTATTCATTATGCACTAATAATGAAAACAAACCAAACCAAAAATTCTCAGCTCTTTATACATTCCAAGGATTAAATAAAATACAGGTTGACGATGTAGAGGCAGGAGATATAATTGCTTTTGCTGGAATAGAAGATATTTCGATTGGGGATACTATATCGGATAATGAGAATCCAGTACCCTTATCACGTATCACAGTTGATGAGCCAACTGTATCAATGCTCTTTTATGTTAACAATAGCCCTTTTGCAGGAAAGGATGGAAAGTTTTTAACTACTCGTCATTTATCAGAAAGGTTAGATAAGGAGACACTTAGCAATGTTTCTTTACAAGTAATTACTACAAATAGAAATGATGTTTTTGAAGTGCGCGGTCGAGGAGAGCTTCAAATGGCTATTTTAATTGAGACTATGAGAAGAGAAGGATATGAGTTTATGGTTTCAAAGCCTCAAGTGATTACTAAAGAAGAAAATGGTAAAATAGTTGAGCCAATGGAAAAAGTATTTTTAGATATTCCTGAAGATAAGGTTGGAGTTTTAACTGAAAAACTGGCTGAAAGAAAAGGGAGAATGATAAATCTTCAGAATCATGGATCAGGTCGAGTTAATCTTGAATTTTCAATTCCATCAAGAGGCCTTATAGGTTTCAGATCTCAGTTTATGACAGATACTCAGGGCGCAGGTATAATGAACAAACTTTTTGATGGACACGCTCCCTGGTTTGGGCCAATTCCACAAAGAAACTCAGGTGCATTGGTGGCGGATCGTAATGGAAAAGTTACTACATATGCTTGTGTTGGGATCGCTGATCGTGGAGAATTATTTATAAATGTTGGTACAGAAGTTTATGATGGCATGATCATTGGTGAACGTAATAGAGATGGTGATCTGACCCTTAATATTACTAGAGAAAAAAAACTTACGAATATGCGAGCTGCAGGATCCGATAATACAATAACTCTGCGTCCACCTAAACAACTATCGCTTGATCAATGTATTGAATTTATAGCAGAAGATGAGTTAGTTGAAGTAACTCCACTTAATATTAGGCTCAGGAAAATGGAACTAGATCAAAACAAACGATTATCAATAAAGAGGAAAGAAAAATATAATTCCAATTAATAATGATGAAAAAAATATTAATAGCTTTAATCTTTATTCCTATAACGTTTGGTCAGGATGGATTTACAATTAGTGGAAAGATTATAGATAAAGTATCCGGTCAAGCTTTATCCGGCGCTAATGTATTCGAGAAAACTACTGAGGAAGGAACATCAAGTAATGCTGAAGGTGAATATTCATTACTTCTTCCCGAAGGGAATTACAAACTTAAAGTAAGTTATATTGGATATAATTCTATTGAGCGTGAAGTATATCTAAATAAAAATATTACTATAGATTTTCAACTTGAACCTGATCCAATAGCAATGAGAAGTATTGATGTTTCAGGAATTGCACCTGATCACAATATTAAATCAACTGAGATTAGTGTTGAAAGGCTAAGTATTCGTCAGGTTGAACAAATACCTGTAGTTATGGGTGAAACGGATATAATGAAAACTATACAGCTTTTACCTGGGATTACTAGTATTGCTGAAGGACGTAGTGGATATATTGTTAGAGGAAGTGGGATCGATCAAAATTTAATTTTGATGGATGGAATGCCAATCTATTATTCATCTCATATGCAAGGATTGTACTCTGTATTTAATTCTGACGCAGTTAAAGGATTAACAGTTTATAAAGGTGGTGTGCCAGCTCGATTTGGAGGACGTGGTGCATCTGTATTAGATGTCAAAATGAGAGATGGAAATATAGAACAATTCCAAGGTAGCGTAAGTGCGGGCTTAATCACTTCGAAATTTTCTTTAGAGGCACCAATTATTAAGGACAAATTTTCACTTTTCTTGTCTGGGAGATCAACACGACTTAGTGGCGGTAGTTTATATGATAGAATAAATGATGGTACTCAAACCGGTGGCCGTCTGAATAGTGATAAAGTGACTGATGGCGGAAAAAACAGCGGAGGAAAAGGAGAGAGTAGTGAGGGTGGTGATTTTCGATTCTTTGCACCTAATGAAAGTTGGTTTGATATCAATGGTAAGGCCATATATCATATTAATGAAAAACAAAACTTGAATTTGTCTTTCTATATTGGAAGAGATAGTGCTTATACTGTAGGCTTTACTGAATGGGGTAACCGCGCGGCCTTACTCCGTTGGGAGAATCGCTTTGCAAATAAATGGTTATCAAATACCTCATTTATATATAGTAAATATTACACAGCTAATATTTCAGGGATTTATCGTTTTCATTCTGGGATAAAGACACAAAGTCTCAAGCAGGAATTTTCATTTTTTCCGGATTTAAATAATGAGATAAGATTTGGCTTTAGTTCAGAATATCAAGATTATAATCATGGCTCATTAGAAGATGCAACTCAGTATGATGGAGGAAAATTTATGCCTGGGATGCAAGGCCTTGAAAGTGCGCTGTATTTAGAAAATGATCAAAAAATAAATGACAGAATTTCTTTATACTACGGAATTCGAAATTCATTTTATCATCAATTAGGTCCAGGAGATCGATTTACTTATGATGAAGTGTCCAATGAACCTATAAATGCAGAATTCTTTTCTGGAAAATCAGATGTGATTTCTTCTTATAGTAACTTAGAGCCTCGGTTATCGATGACCTATCTTTTGTCAGAACAGAACTCATTTAAACTATCCTATAATCGCAATGCGCAATATTTAAGATTGATGTCTTTAGGTGCAGAAATTGAATGGTATGATATTTGGATGCCAACAACAAAAAATATTAAGCCTATGCTAACCGATCAATTTGCTATGGGATATTTTCAAAATTTTAATAATAATGAAATAAAAGTTTCTGCTGAAACATATTATAAAATATTGAATGGTGCTGCTGACTTCGAAGATGGTTTACATAATTATTTAGTTGATAACTTAGAGGCATATGTTGCAACAGGTAAAGGTTTGGCATATGGTTTTGAAGCATCTATTGAAAAACCAAATGGAAGATTAAGTGGTCGTGTTAGTTATAACTATGGTAAGAGTGATTATAAAATTGATGTTATAAATAAAGGACGATGGTATCCATATCGATTTGATAAAACACATAGCCTTACCATGCTTTCTAATTTCCAAATCACAAAAAACTTTTCCGTTTCAAGTACCTTTATATATTCAACAGGTCGACCAGTAACTCTTCCAGAGGGATATTATTATATAAGTGGTATACCATTCCCTTACTGGGAAGGAAGAAATAAGTATCGTTTACCAGATTATCACCGTCTTGATTTAGGAATTAAATATTCACCAACCTTATTGAGAAAATGGACAGGTGGTATTAAAACAACAATAGATGTGGCTTTATATAATGTTTATGATCGAAGAAATATTCATACGATAAATTTTGTTCAAGGTCAAAACAGGTTATTCGAGCAAGTTGGACTAAGTACTTATGGCTTTATGCCTAGCATAAATATCAATTTAGAGTTTTAGGGCATGAAAATTTATAAAATTTTATATCTTTCCTTTTTATTTATTCTCTTTTCATGCGATGGATTCAATGAAGAAATTGTTCCTATTAGTGTCAATGTTGAAGATGTAGAATCCATCTTAGTAATTAATGGTGAAATCGAAGAGGAAAAAATAGCTTGGGTTCAAATCAGTTATTCTGAGGATATAGATGCTTCTATAAGTTCACCCATTAACTATGAAATAAATGCCTCGGTATCCATTGCAAAAAGTGATGGCTCAAGTGAAGAAATGTCTCATATTTTTAATGGAATCTATGTTGGTAGTAGTATTAAAGGTAAAGTTGGAGAGACTCATACGATGACCATTAATATAGGCGATCAAACTTATACTGCAACTTCAACCATGTTATCACCACCAGGCTATCAAGGGGCTTGGGTATATCAACTAGGTTCCAATAATAATGGAAAAAATTCCAATGACAAGGGTGGAGCTAGTAAATATTCTGATGAATGGATCATTAATGATCCTTCTGCAACTCGCAATCGTTATCTTTTCGAATGGTGGGCCAATGGAGTTCATTATATTAGACAAGACTGGGCAATAGATGATAATCGTGTTGTTAATGCAAATGAAGGACTAAAGTTATTTACAGTCACATTAGATCCACTAGCAAATCAGTATATTCAGCATCGCACTGCAGAAATTGATAAGATTACATATGATTATTACAATATGTATGAAAAAATTGTAAGGGGCCTTGTGAGTGTAACTTCACAAACACCATATAATCCTGTTTCCAATTTTGGTAACAATACAATTGGCAATTTTCGTGCAGTAGCTTTTTCTACAGCAATCTTATTAACGCCACCTGATATTTTTGTAATTGCTCAAAACAAACAAAATGTCTTGGCATTTGAACCAAACTCTTTTTTCAAAAAATATAATTTATTTTGGAGCAATTCTTCTGGTGTAAATGAAAATTCAAATGTTGTATCTGATTTTAGATTAGGAATGACAAGTGACAATATCAACTTTCATGTTGATCACAACCTTAATAATGGTTCAACTTACTATTACCGCTTACAAGTTGAAGATAGTGCAGGAAACGTTTCAATACTATCACCTGAAGTAAGTGCTGTTCCAAATGCAAATGTCCCAGCAGATACAACATCAATAACATTGGGAAATTTGCCAACCAATATTGTTGCAACCCCCGGCAATGGCCAGATCACAATTTCATGGACTCCAGCTGCGGATGGTAAACTTATGCATGGACTTTATTGGAGTAACAAAGAGGGGATTACCTTAAACAATACTTCGAAGAATAATGCATTTTGGGATGTTCAATCCCCTTATGTTCATACAGGGCTCGATAATTCACAAACTTATTACTATAGAGTGGCGGTATGGGATGGTTTAGAAGTGCGCTTATCTAAAGAGGTTAGTGCTAAACCAAATTAGATTTAAGTTTATTGTAAGTTTTTTTGACCATTATGGGGATAATGGTATATTTCTTTTTTAAGGTTACTCCTCTAAATTAAAGCATGAGGAGTAATAAGATTTTATCCATCATCGCTTTATTTTTAGCTATCGGCTGTTCATCTAATGAACCTGAATTAAATATTGAAGATTTTAGATGTTATCCAAATACTATTTATCTTATACGCCATGCAGAAAAACAAAAGATCAAGGGCAACAAAAATCCTGAATTAACTAGGCAGGGATTTGCTCGAGCAAATGTCTTGGCTGATTCACTTGGATATCTAATGGAGGGAATCATTTATTCGAGTGAATTTGCCCGAAGTCAACAAACAGTTGTGCCACTTTCTGAAAAGTGGAATACAGATATAAGAATACATAGAGCAAGTGACCCTGATGGGCAAATTGATAAAGCATTATCTCATTGTGGAAAAATAGTAATTATAGCGGGTCATTCTAATACTCTTCCAGAATTGATTAATTTATTTGGTATTACAGATGAAATAACAATTGAGGATGAACAACATGGTGACCTATATATGATTCGGTGGCAAAATTCATTACCAATTTTAACCATTACTCATGTGGGAGATTAAAACCGTGAAACAAATACTAAGATTATTCCCTATGTTTTTTATTCTTATTATGGGTTGTGAAGAATACAGATTAAAAGTAGTTGAAGAAAAACGGGTTATAAATACTTATCCGTTCTCTGAGCCAAATCCTATTCCAATATTAACACAGGATAAAAGATTATATCCTTATCATAAATTTCTTGGTTATAGCCATGAAGCAGTTCCACAAGAATGGAATGTGATTAAGATGGAGAACAAACATATTGAAGTTTATGTATTACCTCAAGCTGGCGGAAAAGTTTGGGGAGCTATCGATAAGTCAAATGGTGAAGAATTTATTTATCGTAATGAAGTCATGAAATTTAGAAATATTTCACTTAGGGGCCCGTGGACATCAGGTGGAATTGAATTTAATTTTGGAGTAATTGGCCACACGCCTTCTACAGCGACTCCGGTTGATTATATCACTCGAAGAAATAAAGATGGGAGTGTTTCTACTTTTGTTGGCGGTATGGATCTTCCCTCAAGAACGCAGTGGAGAGTTGAGATAAAAGTGGAGAAGGGTAGAGCAAATTTCGAAACAAAGGCAATGTGGTATAATCCGACGCCAATGGTTCAACCTTATTATAACTGGATGACTGCAGCAGCTTTTGCACAGGATGATTTGGAATTAGTGTTCCCAGGTAATCAATACCTAAAACATAGTGGTGAGGTTAAGCCATGGCCAATTGATGCCGAAGGAAGAAATTTATCGATATATGACAATAATCGTTTTGAAGGCCATAAATCATATCATGTTGTTGGTGAATGGAAAAACTTTTTTGGAGGTTATTATCATAATGATGATTATGGATTTGGGCATTGGGCTAACCATGATGAGATGCCTGGGCAAAAATTATGGCTCTGGGCTTTATCTAGTGAAGGTGGAATTTGGGAAGACCATTTAACTGATACAGATGGTCAATATGTGGAGTTTCAAGCGGGAAGACAATTAGTTCAATATTCACCGGGGAATCATAATAACCCAATTCGAAAAGCAGGTTTTGACCCATATGCTACAGATAACTGGTCTGAATATTGGTTCCCAGTTAAAGGAACTGGTGGAATCAAGGAGACTTCCAAGAATGGTGTTATGAATGTTGAAGTAGATGGAGACAAGATTCAGATTAGTGTGCATTCATTTATTCAATCCAACGGGAAACTTAAGGTGATTTCTGGTGATAGTACGATCTTTGAACAAGATGTTCCTTTTCAACCCATGGTTTTGCATTCATTTCAACTTAATCATCCTTATCAAACTGATTTCGAAGTAATTGTTGAAAACCTCGATCTACATTATCTTTCTAATCCCTCACCTATCCGAATTGACCGACCGTATCAATTAGATCAATCAATATTAACTGATCTCTCTGATGGGGATCAAAAATTTCATGCGGGCTATGAATTATTAAAAGAACGGCGTTATCAAAAAGCACAAAATTTATTTGAAGAAATCTTAGAAAAGAGCCCTAATCACTTAGACGCTAATAAAGGAATGGCAGATCTTTACTTTAGAAGTGGAAAATATATTGATGGTATCAAATCAATAAGAAAAAATCTACAGATGAATGCTTATGATGCTGAAAGTAATTTTTTAGCGGGGAACTTATATCGTGCATTAGGTCAATATACGAATGCTAGAGAAGCATTCGGCTGGGCAGCTAGGTCAATGGAGTATAGGTCAGGTGCATTCGTTCAAATAGCAGAAATATATTTGAGCGAAAATAAATGGGATATGGCAATTCAATATGCAAACAAATCAATAGATTTTAATCGTTATAATATCAATGCATACGAAGTCCTTATCATAGCCAATAGAAAGCTAGGGCAGATCACTGAAACAAAAAAATATATCAAAACACTATTAAGTATTGACCCATTAAATCATTTTGCAAATCTTGAGTCCTACTTTTTAAATCCTATTGATACTTTTTGGGATAAATATGTTTCACCTATAAAGAATGAATATCCAGATCAAATTCATTTAGAATTAGCAATATCTTATTTCAATCGTGGATTAAATGAAGATGCTCTTGATCTATTAATCGTTTTGTCAGATAGCACAAATAATCCTTTGATCCAATTATGGATGTTTTATTTGATGAATGAACCATCTGGCTTAGAGGCAATATCTGGAGCTAATTCTGATTTTATCTTTCCCTATAGAAGAGAATCTATATCAGCTCTTGAATGGGCTTCCCAAAATAGTGACCAATGGGAATGGTCGTACTTTTTGGCTTTGAATTACTGGGCGAAAGATCGTGATACTGAGGCTCTTAAGCTAATGAATGCTTTCAAAGCGATTCCTGATCATGGATCGTTTTATTCTGCTCGAGCATATTTAAGAAATAAATATAATAATAGTGGCGTTGAAAAAGATCTGGATAGATCAATATTATATGATGGGAACTCATGGCCAATTCAGCTTAATGCAGTAAAATATTATCAAGATAATAATTCATGGTCAAAAGCTTTAGAGCTAAGTGAAAAAGCAAACAACCAATTTCCCAATAATTTTAATATCGAAATCATGCACGCTAAATCACTATTATATCTAGGAAGGTATGATGAATGTATAGATCTTCTGAAAAAAGCGAAAGTTCTTCCATCGGAAATGGCGCGTGAAAGTAGGCAGTTATATGAATGGGCATATATTGGTAAATCTCTTGGATTAATAAAAAACAATAAAATATTGGCAGCGCGAAATTCGATTGAATCTAGTCGAGAATGGCCGAAAAATCTTGGAATAGGTAAACCCTATAAGCCAGATGAGAGATTACAGAATTTATTAGATGCATATTTAGATGAATCAGAGGATATATCGAATTTGAAAAAAAATCTAACAAAGATCTCAAAAGAATCAAGTGGATATGCTCTTATATTGATTAAATCAATTATGAAAATATTAGGTTAAGATGGGAAATAAGAAAAATAAGAAAGATAAAAGTTTTAAACAGTGGGGACAGCTAGGGTTTGCTGGACTCATACTTTCGGCGCTTAATAATGCGGGTAAAAGTAAAAATAAGGTTAAGAAAAAAGAGGTTATTAAAAAGGAGTATTGGTAATAATTAACTTATAGAATCTCTTATTTTGATAAGCAAATCACGTGTCAATTTAATTCCTTCAATTTCACTATGGACATTACCTTCATATTCAATTCCCACATAACCTGAATACCCAGCTTTAAGTACAATATCCATAATTTTATAGTAATCTGATTGAATTTCATTTCCATTTGAATCGAATTCATGACTTTTAGCACTCACAGCTTTAGCATAAGGCATAAGTTCTTTCATCCCCTGATATCGGTCATACCATTCATCGCCCTCAATTCTAAAATTGCCAAAATCGGGCAGAGTACCAACGCGAGGATGATCAACTTTATCCATTACAGCTGAAAGCCATTTACCATTTGATGAAAGACCTCCATGATTTTCGACAATCGTATTTAATTCCAGTGTATCACCAAACTCAGTTAATCGTCTTAGGCCATCCGCAGCTAATACAATTTGCTCATCATAACTCCCAAAACTTCTTGCATTCACACGTATCGAATGGCATCCTAAAAATTTGGCAGCTTCAGCCCATTTGTAATGATTTTCTACAGACTTAGTTCTTTTCTTTAGATCGGGGTCTCCTAAGTTTCCTTCATTATCACACATAATAAGTAAACTACGGACACCTAGATCGCTTGCTCGTAGTTTCATTTCATTTAGGTATCTTTGATCTTTAGCCTTATCGAAAAAGAACGAATTCACATATTCAACTGCTGAGATATTAAATTCATTCTTAGCAACAGAAAAAAAGTCTAAATGATCAATCTCTTTGCTTTGAAGAGACCTGTGAAGAGACCATTCTGCTAGTGATATCTCAAATGGGTTGGATTTTGAACAACCAGAGATTAATGAACTGCTAATACCAGTTAAGGCAATAGCGCTTGTTGCAGCAGCAGTTTTTTTAATGAATTCTCTACGTTTCATAATTATAATTTTCTAATTCTTATATTACGATACCATATTTCTCCATGATCACCCTGTAGTCCGATTTGGCCTTCAGTTGCCTTTGCAAAAAGGGGCATCGAACTAAATTTGCTTTTTGCAACTAGATCCCACATGGCATCACTACCATAAACATACTCTAATATTTTGGTTCCGTTTAGCCAGTGTTCAATTTTATTATTTTTTGATTTTATACGTACTTGATTGAATTCACCAATAGGTTTTACAACAACTTTCGATGGAGCTATCATTGCATAAAGAGCACCAGCTGAAGTGAGTGTGTTTTTACCATCTGTGTGGACTTTATTATCAAGCACTTGCATCTCAGGAGCTGTCTGCCAAATATAGTCACCTTCTTCAGTAGCAAAATAAAATATGCCACTATTTCCACCTTCAGGGACTTTCCACTCAAGTTCTAATTCAAAATCTTTATATACATTTTCACTAATCAGGTCAGTCCCATGACCAGGTATTGTTTTTAGAGTGCCATCAACGATCGTCCAATGATCAGAAGGAAAATCAGATTGGCGATATCCACGAAGTCCGTTTACTGTCTCACCATCAAAAAGAATTTCCCATTGTGATTTGCTGGAACAGCTTGATAAAATAAATATGCTAAGCAATATAATTATCTGTTTCATAAATTAACCTTTTGGGTTCCATTCACCTCTAGCAACAGCAGGTATGAATGTTTCTATATCATTATTAGGCAACTTTATTGTTTTTTCTTTTTCAGCGCTCATGTAAGCTGCCATAAGGAGTCGTGTGACATCTAATCCGTCATCGAAATTTTCATCTGGGCGTTTTCCATTTAAAAAAGATTCTACCATATGTCGGTTTTCAGCAGTATAACCATATACTTCAGCTTCACTACTTACAACAGGCATACCACCAGATTCTGCATTTTGTTTTTCAACAAGATCTTCACCTTCATTACCTGTGACTTTACGGCTAAAAAAGACTTTAAGATCAGGATCAAGCGTATTGACAAACATTGAATATTCTGGGCCAAAAAGCTCCATGCTTAAACGCAGTCCTTCTCCAACAAAGCACCAAGATGTTGTTGTCTCAACAATAAGTTTATTTCCGTCTTCATCTAAATATTCAATCAAAGAACGAGCAAAATCTTCTGAAGGTTTTTTTGAATAATCGGTTTCTCCATTACTATTATCAGATAAGATCTTTATATATTCTGGTCTTTGCCATTTTAAGCAATCAGTATGTGCACTGATGCTAATCGGTTTGATTGAGTCTCTTGGTTTACCAGGTGCTGTTAGCATAAATCTTGCTTCTTCAACTGAGTGACACATCATATCATTAAGAACTCCACCACCTTGTAAAGCACCTTCCCAAAACCAAGGCATATGGGGTCCACTATGTTCTTCGGCAGCTCTAGCTAAATAAGGTCTGCCTGTAGTCGCTGCACCCCGAGCCCATATGATCTCTTTACCACGAGTGATTGATGGGGAAAAAACCTGATTCTCTAAATATCCATCCAACAATCCAACACTTTTGGTCAATTCAACAACTTTTTGAGCTTCAGCAACATTGCGACCTAGCGGTTTTTCACAAGTAACTCCAATTAATTCACCCTTACCACTTGAAATAGCATTAGCTATTTCTTCAAAAGTTTCAATCCGCGCAAAATTAGGCGAGCAAACCCATAATGCATGAATATTAGGATCGGCAATCATTTCGGTAATTGAGTCATATGCTCTTGCATTGTCACCAACACCAATATTGCGAGCAATAGCAGCTGACTCTTCAGCAGATGTTTTTGTTTTAGACATAACTCCCATAACATCTACATTTCTAACCGATATTAAAGATTGAATATGAAACCGTGTAATAAACCCGCCGCCAATAAATCCTATTCCTAAATGATTTTGACTCATATAATTAAACTGACTTTAAATCTTCTTCCGTTACTTCAGGATCATCTCTAAAAAATAAGAAGAATATTAATCCCATAATTATACAGAGCGATGCGGGAACTAAGAAAAATTGCCACCAAATAGTTTCCCCCGCCGGTGTTTTGAAAGTATCCCACATGTAACCTGTAAACAAGGTGCCGAGATAATTACCCATTCCCCATGTCGCAAAAATAAATAAAGCTTGAGCGGAAGCGCGCATATCATCGGTTGCCTTTTTATTTGTGTAGATATTTCCAGTTACCATAAAAAATGCATAACCAAATCCATGTAATGATAATGCTGCAACTATTACTGGTAGGCTAGGAATCATAAATAAAAGGTATCTTAAAGGCCAAGCCATGATTCCAATAAACATTGTCCAGCGAATACCAATTTTCTTTATCGCAACATGTAACAAAAATGTCAGGACTAGAACCTCTGATATTTGAGCAACTGTTTTAGTTGCCGTTAACCAAGCTTCAGTTGCTCCCATGTCAAGAAGAAAAGGACCAGTTGGTATATAATAAAACTGCATTTCTGTAGTGACAACAAAGGCGACCAGCATAAAGATTAGAAAATTTCTATCCTTTAGCATCCCAAATGCTTTGAGAAAAGCAAACGGATCTTGTGTATTTTTAACGGGTTCAGTTTTAGGTAGGGTAAAGCTATAAGCTCCCATTAATGCAGACACGCCAGCTCCAATTAGAAGCAGATCACTCATGTCAGTTAGATTCTCAGTCTGCCAATTACTTCTAATAAAAGTAACAATCCAACCAATTGCAATCCATCCTATTGCACCCCAAACTCTTATTTTTCCAAATTCCTCATCCGCATTTTCTAAGTGCCGAAAGCAAATAGAATTTGTAAGAACAAGTGTTGGTGCATATACAAGGCAGTGGGCCATCATATACCACCACATTGGAGCGAATTCCGTTTGAATAGCTGTTTGATAAAGTAGAAATGCTCCTAAAAGATGAGCAATACCAAGAAATTGCTGTGATTGCATTAGTCGGTCGGCTAATTGACCACCAATAAAGGGGGCAAGAATACAAGCTAACCACATACAACCATAAATTCCTGCAATTTCTGTACCTGAAAAGCCTATCTTTTCAAGGTGGGCTCCCAGAGCAGTCGTCCATGCTCCCCAAATGGCATACTGAAGGAACATCATTATGGCGAAACGAGTTTTATTATTCATAAAATGTTCTCCAGTTTTAAGTTAAACTAATTTTCTTCTTTTAGGATCCCATTCAATTCGACGTCCTTTCAAATATGATTCGGTAGCCATCGAACATGCCACTGCTTCATGAAATGCTACATCAATATTACACCTTGGCTGAGAACCATCGCGAATTGAATCAAGCCAATCTTTAATATGAAGGTGGGTTGGATCAACGCGTTTCCCTTCACGATAAGTATATAGTAATCCCTTTTGAGCAAAGTAGCGAGATGTTGCAGATGTCACCCCATCGACTTGTTTGGAGCCTGGAGAATAAGTGTAGATGGGATAACTCGGATTGATAATGCCACTTTCAAGTCGATCTTTATATTGAGTGGAATATTCATCAGCACTTACGATAAAACCATGAATCGATCCACCACCACTTTGACCTCCCATTTGCATCGTAGCATCATGTCCCATAATACGATTTCCTCTTGCATTACTACTTGATAGGCTTGCACTATATAAAAGTGTTAGATCCTTTTCAGGGTATTCGAATGTGGAATGCCAGATATCTGGCACATCTCTCCCGTCTTTGTAGAAATATATACCACCAGATGCTGAAGCATACTTTGGTATACCAAGATCCATAATTTGATTTACAGCATCGAAGTCATGTGACATAAGATCACCTGACAAACCAGTGCCATAATCAAACCAACAGCGCCATCTGAAGAAGCGTTTAAGTGCATCTTCTCCAAATGGGACTTTATTAGGAGATGGTTCCTGAAATGTATCCCAATCAATGGTATTTTTATTGCCATCAGGATGTATATCCCATACCCATGCGCCCCATGGTGAATTGCGATTGGTAGCAATTTCAACCAAGTTTACAGGGCCAAGAAGGCCTTGTTGATATATTTGTCTTGCTTTTTCATTCGCCTCAACTTGGCGGTTTTGATGTCCAAGCTGAAAGGTGATCCCAGTCTCTTTTACAGTATCGTATACTTCGATAGCTTCATCAAATGTCCGTGTCATCCCTTTTTCACAATACACATGTTTTCCAGCTTTTGCTGCTGCAATAGAGATTCTGGAATGCCAATGATCAGGAGTCGCAATGATTACTGCATCAATAGCATCATTAGCCAGAAGTTCTGTGTAATGACGATATCTAGTTGCACCCGCTTTAGGCTTTCCTCCAGGACGAACTTCATTTTGTGAAGCATTTAAACCTTGTTCAGCTCGATTATCAAATAGATCACAAACTCCAATTAATGAACAATTCAAGTCTTCCTGACTCATAAATGTTGCAAATTGTTTATCTAATTTATTTTTTTGTGAATTCTTATAAACAGTATCTGTCCAACCTTTAGTAGCAAAGCCTGCTCCTCTAACCAAATGGCCACCCCTTCCACCATAGCCAATTATACCTATATTTAGATGGCGGCTGTTTGTTAATGATTTAACAACATTGGGAGCAGATTTTTCTTCAACTAAATTTGATAACAAGTTTGCTTTTTTTGTAGCATCTCTCTTCATCTTTCTCCATAGGTTAGCTAGAAAAACACCAGCAACCGGAATTGTTGCTAATCCTTTGATTAAATCTCTTCGTTCTAAATTTGTATTTTTTGAAGGTTTTTCTTTTTCACTCATTTTATTACTCCTTTAATTCTTTTTTATATTTGGTAGGAAGCGATCTAAACCGATAATGTGGCTAGTTGGGAAACAATACAGTACCCAAAGAGCACAAGCCTCGATCAAATTTTTATTTACAATCAAATAACTCCCTTCACCAGGTCTTCCATATTCTAATCCTAGTAAAGGTGGGGCGAATAGATAGTATAGGCATATAAATGTCATGCCGGCTAATGATCCACATCGGGAGAATAGGCCTAGCATTAGAGATAATCCCACCAATGTCAGTCCCCACATATTTACATAATCTGAAATAGTAAGAAGTGTAGGGTTAGCAACTATAGCTTTTGCCAATCCAGAGAATATCCATTTTGAATCCAATAGGTATGCGGCAGATGACCAATATGGGTTTATCAATTTTGATATTCCTTCATATAAAAAATGCCAGCCAATGAGAACTCTCAACACTACCAATCCATAAAACTGAAATTCATTATCTTTAATTGATGAATGTAAACTCGCCATTCTATCCTCCCTATTTAATTGGATATTGTATAAAATCGAAGGACTAATGATAAGGGCTATTTATTCTATAATACAAGGATGAATTTTTTGTAAGTCAACATTGTTTAAAGGATTAAAATGAAGCTACTTTCCTTTAGTTAATAAAATAAAAGACATTGTCCTAGAGGAGGGATATTATGAAGAAAACATTCATTATCTTTTTATTAGTATTTAGTGGGGTATGGGGTCAACATTATCAAACAGATTTCCCTCCAAGTGAATTTAAAAGTCGATGGGATGGTGTTTTTTCCCAAATTGGCAATAATTCCGTTGCTATAGTACAAGGCTTTCCGTTATCAAATGGTTTTATTATGCCTCGTCAAACTAATGCATTCTATTATTTATGTGGTATTGAGACTCCTCATGCTTACATACTTTTGGATGGAAGAAATCGTAAAGTTACATTATACATGCCTCCCAAAAATGAAAGGCTAGAAAGAAGTGAGGGAAGGATACTCAATGCTGAAGATAAAAAATTGATTAAAAAACTTGTTGGTGTAAATGATGTTTTATCAACTCATGAAATGAGAGAAAATTTTCCACCTAACTTAAAAAGTAGTGTTACAATTTATACTATGTTTACTCCTGCTGAGGGACAGGGGCAAAGTCGTTATGAATTAGAAGTGGCAAATGCTTCAATTGCAGCTGACTCCTGGGATGGTAGAATTAATCGTGAAGGACGTTTTGTTCAATTACTTAGAACTAGGAATCGGCGGAATGAAGTTAAAGACTTAACACCCATTATTGATAACCTTAGAAGTCTTAAGAGTCCAAGGGAAATTGCTTTGATAAGACGAGCTTCACAATTAGCTGGATTAGGAATGATTGAAGCGATTAAAAGCACAGAGCCCGGAGTATGGGAATATCAATTAGATGGCGTAGCGCGCTATATTTATTTGATTAATGGTGCGAGATTAGAGGCATACCGCTCAATTACAGCATCAGGAACAAAAAACATTAGTAACGGACACTACTATCGTAATGATAGTCAATTAAAAAATGGTGATATGGTGTTGATGGACTATGCTCCAGATTTTCGTTACTATGTTAGTGATATTGGAAGAATGTGGCCAGTTAATGGAAAGTATAAGCCATGGCAAAGAGAATTATTACAAATAATTCTTGAATACAGAAATGTTGTATTAGATATAATTCGACCTGGGGTTACAACAGATCAGATTCTTAAAGAGGCGCAGAAAAAAATGAAGCCTATAATGAAAAAATATAAATTTTCTAAAACCATTTATAGAAAAGCAGCAGAAAAAATGGTTAGAACTGGGGGAGGAGTGTTATCGCATCCTGTTGGTTTAGCTGTTCATGATGATGGCCCCTATCGATATGGCCCTTTAAAAATTGGGCATGTTTTTTCTGTAGATCCTCAGATGTGGGTCCCTGAAGAAAATCTATATCTTCGTTATGAGGATACGGTTGTAGTAACTGAAAATGGAAATGAAAACTTTACTCACTTTTTACCTTCAGAATTAGATGAACTTGAATCGTTAGTACGCGAAAAAGGTATCCTTCAGTCGTATTCTGAAGATTTAATGAAGTGGAATTACTAATCAATGGAGATTAATATGAAAAATATCATTAGAATAATCACAATAATGCCTTTGATAATTATTATGACACTTATGGCAGATGATAATTATAAAATGCCACCCAAAGCAATTGCAGATTTAGTAGATGCACCGGCGACTCCAGGTGTGAGTTTATCCCCAAATAAAAAACAATTATTGATATTAGAGCGATCAAGCCTTCCTTCAATTGAAGAATTATCTCAAACTGAACTACGATTGGCAGGGCTCCGAATAAATCCTGCAACTAATGGAAGAAGTCGCACAAGTTATTATACTGGTATATCGATTCAAGATATCAAAACTAGTAAGCAAAAGAAAGTTAAAGGCTTACCAAATGGTGGTCGTATTTCAAATGTCACCTGGGCTCCAAATGGAAATTATATCGCGTTGGCTATTACTAAAGGAAATCAAATTAACTTATACATTGTAGATGTAAAAAAAGGCAGAGCTAAACTATTATTAAAGCCAGCTCTTAATGTTATATATGGCACCCCTTTTTATTGGATTTCAGATAGTAAGGGATTAATTGTAAAAACAATTAGTGACAGTAGAGGTGCTCCTCCTAAAAAATCTCCTGTTCCTAAAGGTCCAGTTATCCAAGAAAATCAAGGTAGTAAAGCACCTGCTCGGACTTATCAAGATCTTTTAACAAACCCATATGATGAAGAACTTTTTGAATACTATATGAACTCACAAATAATGAGAGTTGGACTAAATGGTAAAACAAAAAAAATTGGTAAGCCTGCTATTGTTCGTAGAGCAGAACCTTCTCCAGATGGTAAATATATTTTGAGTGAAACAATTCATCGACCTTTTTCATATTTAGTCCCGATTTATCGTTTTCCAACTCTTGTTGAAATTTTAGATGAGGAAGGAAAATTGGTTCATACCTTACGAGATATGCCATTGGCTGAGACAATCCCAATTGGTAGAGATGCTGTAATCTCAGGACCAAGGTCATTTGGTTGGAGAGCTGATGTTGGATCAACTATCTATTATGTAAATGCGTTAGATGAAGGAGACCCAAAATTAGATGTTCCATATAGAGATCAAATTTTCACACTTATTTCTCCATTTAAATCTGATCCAGTTTCATTAATTAAATTAGAATTAAGATATGCTGGTCTATCATGGGGTGATAATAAAACAGCATTAATCTCAGGTCGAAAATGGACAGAAAGGCGCTCAACGACTTGGCATGTCAATCCTTCGAATTTAAATGCTTCCAAAATCATTGATCGACTGTATGAAGATAGATACAGCGATCCGGGTACACCCATGAAACAGCTAAATGAATATGGTCGATCAGTCCTAATTCTATTAGATAATGACAAAAATACTTTATTGATGTCTGGAAATGGTGCATCAGCAGATGGAGATCTTCCCTTTCTAGATGAATTAAATCTTAATACTAAAAAGTCTAAAAGACTCTGGAGGTGTGAAGCCCCTTATTACGAAAGGGCAGTTAGTGTTGTTGATTTAATTAATAAAGTGGTTCTTACTAGTAGGGAGTCAAAAAATGAACCAATAAATTATTATTTAAGAAACCTAACGGATAATTCAATTAATAGCATCACTGATTTTAAACACCCTTATCCACAAATGAGTGGTGTATATAAAGAAATGCTTACTTATAAGAGAGATGATGGCGTTGATCTATCGGCAACCCTTTACCTTCCGCCAGGTAGACAGCCTAGCGATGGTCCTCTCCCTTTATTTTTGTGGGCTTACCCCAGAGAGTTTAAAACTTCAAAAGCCGCATCCCAAGTTGTAGGATCTCCTCATCGTT
>CAYRYZ010000025.1:19640-22753 GCA_964428745.1 uncultured bacterium
AGAGAGTTTAAAACTTCAAAAGCCGCATCCCAAGTTGTAGGATCTCCTCATCGTTTTTCCAGAATCAGTCCAACATCTCCATTAATTATGCTCTCATATGGTTATGCAGTCCTAATGGGCGCAACCATGCCAATTATTGGAGAAGGAGGACAGGAGCCTAATGACAATTATGTAAAACAATTGGTGTCTAGTGCTCAAGCAGCTGCGGACTTGATGGTTTCAAAAAAGATAACAACTCGCGATCAGATTGCAATTGGAGGCCATTCCTATGGAGCCTTTATGACTGCAAACCTATTAGCACATTCTGATATATTCCAAGCGGGGATTGCAAGAAGTGGTGCTTATAATAGAAGCTTAACTCCATTTGGATTTCAATCAGAACAAAGAACATTTTGGGAAGCTCCCGAAATTTATTTTTCTATGTCGCCTTTTATGCATGCACAAAAAGTCAATGAACCTATATTATTGATTCATGGAGAAGCAGATAACAATTCTGGAACTTTTCCAGTTCAGAGTAAAAGGTTCTATCATGCCTTAAAGGGTCACGGAGCCACAGCAAAATTGGTAATGCTACCACATGAAAGTCATGGCTATAGAGCTCGAGAATCTGTGATGCATATGTTATGGGAGACTGCTAATTGGTTAGATACGTATGTTAAAAAAGAGGATAAAGATTAACAATATGAAGAACAAAGATATTTCTTTTGATACCAAGATAGTTCATTCAGGTGAGCCTGATCCACGTATTGAAGGTGCAGTTAATGTACCTATTTTTCAAAGTTCAACTTTTGAGTATACTGGACAAAAGTCTTATGATGAACTAAAATATATTAGACTTAATAATACCCCCAATCATCTTGTTCTCCATGAAAAACTCGCAATATTGGAAAAAGCGGAACGAGCAGTTGTTACTTCCTCAGGTATGAGCGCAATAACAACCTCTTTATTAACATTTTTGAAATCAGGAGATCATTTGTTAGCTCACAATACATTATATGGTGGGACAGCTGACTATGTTAAGCATGATTTGCCAAATTACAATATTAGTGCAGACTACATTGATGTCTTAGATCCATCAAGTTGGAAAAGTAAGCTCAAATCCAATACCAAAGTAATCTATGTGGAAACGATTACGAATCCATTATTGGAGGTTGGCGCTTTAGATGAAGTTGCAAAATTCGCAAAAGAGCATGGTTTAATATCCATGATTGATAACACATTGGCGAGTCCCGCATTATTTTGTCCGATACCATTAGGCTTTGATATTTCTGTTCATTCAGCAACAAAATATCTTAATGGTCACACGGATATTGTTGCTGGAGCCATAATAGGTAACGAACCTCATATGACTGAAGTCAATTCAAAGCTGATTCATCTTGGAGGTTGTCTTGATCCGAATGCTTGTTTCTTATTAAATCGGGGAATGAAAACTTTATCGTTAAGAATGAAAAAACAATGTAGTAATGCTATGCAGGTTGCCGAATTATTAAATGACCATCCTAAAGTAAGAGATGTTAATTATCCAGGCCTCTCATCAAGTGATAGTCATGATAGAGCAAAGAAATTATTATGCGGATATGGTGGAATGGTTAGTTTTGTACTTGAGGGTGGTGTAAAAGTGGCAGATGAATTTATGGGAAGATTAGAAATACCTATGTGTACAGCAAGCCTAGGAGGAGTTGAGTCATTAGTTACGCGTCCAGTCCAAACTTCACATTCTTTATTGAGTGATGAAGAATTACTAATAGCAGGTATAGATAAATCTTTGATTCGTTATTCAGTGGGTATTGAGTCAGGAGATGATCTAGTAGCCGATTTGAAGCAGGCATTAGATAAATCATAATTATCAATTATTTAAGAAAAGGATTCACTATGAATAGAATTCATATAATTTCAACATTTTTATTAATCGTAGGATGCTCCAAGTATGATGTAGTGATAAGAAATGGTACGATTTATGACGGTTATGGATTTGAACCTTACGTTGGTGATATAGCACTCAAAGGTGATAAAGTTGCATTAGTTAAAGAAAATATATCTGAGAAAGGTAGGAAGGAAATTGATGCAAAAGGATTAGCTGTAGCGCCGGGATTTATCAATATGCTGAGTTGGGCAACAACATCTTTAATTAAAGATGGTCGTTCATTAAGCGATATTAAACAAGGTGTTACCTTGGAAGTTTTTGGTGAAGGAGCCTCTATGGGGCCTTTAAACGATTCGATGAAAGAACAGCAGCAAAATAATACAACAGATTATAAAATTGATTGGACAACACTAGGTGAATATCTAGAGTCACTTGAACGTAGAGGTGTATCTACAAATGTAGCATCTTTTATTGGCGCAACAACACTTAGAATCCATGAAATAGGATTTGAAGATAGACCTCCGACTGATTTTGAACTAGATAATATGCGTTCATTAGTCCGGCAAGGGATGGAAGAAGGAGCTTTAGGCATTGGATCATCATTGATTTATGCTCCTGCATTTTACTCTTCAACTGAAGAATTAATTGAGCTATGTAAAGTAGCCTCTGAATATGGTGGTATGTATATTTCTCATATGAGAAGTGAAAGCAATAAATTATTAGAAGCTTTAGATGAATTAATTACCATTGCTGAAGAAGCAAATATTCCTGCGGAAATTTATCACTTGAAAGCAGGTGGTGTGAAAAATCATTACAAAATGGATTTAGTAATTAATAAAGTTAATGGAGCACGAGCAGGTGGACTTGATATCTCAGCAGACATGTATACATATATTGCTGGAGCAACAGGATTAGATGCGCATATGCCACCATGGGTACAGGAAGGTGGATATGATAAATGGGTAGAGAGATTAAAGGATCCTAAGATACGTGCCAGAGTGAAAAAAGAAATGACCTCCGATGCAAAAAATTGGGAAAATTTGGGTTATCTAGCCGGACCCGAGGGAGTTTTATTTGCAGGATTTCGCAACCCTGATTTGCGGGAATATATTGGCATGACCTTAAAAGAAGTTTCTGATAAAATTGGAAAACATTATGCAGATGTTGCGATGGATTTTGTAATACAGGATGGAAGTCGAGTTGATGTTGTTTATTTTTTAATGTCAGAAGAAAATGTTAAGAAACAGAT
>CAYRYZ010000026.1:0-22409 GCA_964428745.1 uncultured bacterium
GGGTCAACATCTCCACTACCATTGACATCGACTTCATCAAATCGTTGGTCAAAGTCTGGTACTTCATTACCATCAGGATCTGTGCCATACTTAGCTCTTGCTTCATCACGAGAAATCGCGCCATCACCATCGGCATCCACATCTTCAAATGACCAGTTAGGGGGAGGGGGGCCACCTGGACCACCACCTGGACCACCACAGTGGTCTGGATTATCTTGGCAATGAGCATTCATATCTTCAGGTGAATTCATGGCTTCACCACAAGCGTCACAGTGATGATGGTCTTCACCTTCAGTACCTGTGAATACATAGTCACATTTGTGGCATGTATCACCGGCTTGAGGTCTGCAATGATCTGGATTATCTTGGCAATGTTGGTCCATATCTTGACCTGAGCCCATTCCTGCTTTACAAACTCTGCAATGGAAGTGCTCTTCACCTTCATCACCTGTGAATACATAATCACACTCGTGGCATGTATCACCGGCTTGAGGTCTGCAATGATCTGGGTTGGCATCACAGTGGCCGCGCCAATCATCATCAGTACTTCCTACAAAATCACATCCTTCATATCTACATTGTCCACCTTTGTCATCATGATCTCCACCTTGGTCGCCATGATCTCCACCTGTGTCACCACGATCTCCACCTTGGTCGCCATGATCTCCACCTTGGTCGCCATGATCATCGCCACCGCGTGGTCTCCAGTCCTTCCAATTATCATAGTCATCGTAGGCAGCCATCCACTCTTCATTACCTTCTTTAGATTCGTCTACAGCCCAATCATTTTTCTTGTACTTATGTACACTCTTCATAACTGAAGGGTTGTAAGGTGGGCAGTCGCCGCTACAAACACATGCAGCTTGCATCGCAGCCTTAAAAGCTTCTTGCGGATCATTGGTATCATCCATAACACCATCGTGTGCACCTTTAGCTTCGGCTTTACAATCATTAAACAATTGTTCATCCCAATCGTCTCCCTGTTCAGCATTTGCTCTTGCTACAGCTGCAGCTGCTTCAAAAGCTTCATTCGCATCACCAGTTTCCTGGTATTTTTGCATATAGGCTTGTGCTTCAGGAGGCGGTTGTTGATTACCTTGTCCTTGATCCTGGGCAAACATCATTGTTAAACCAATGAGTCCAACCAGTATTGTTTTAATTAACTTCATTTCATCCTCCTTGACGAGTTATTGTTAATATATTAATGTTACTTTTCATCAAGTTTTCCCAATCTCCGCATAAAAGGTATTAAATCTATACAAACTTTTCTCATTTTCATGTGATTCCGCTCACATCAATTACTTTGTTGAATTAATTCACTTAATTCTTTAGTAAATCGGTTGAATTCTAATTCAAAGGCACCATAGTAGGCGTTGACTTCATAAAAATATTTTGCCGCATCTCGATCAACAATATGACTATTATTATTTAAAACTTGAGCGGTTGGAAATAAAATCTCGATCCCAGCCTTGAAATAATCAAAGGTTAATTCTAAATCAGGGTTCATCTCTAATAATTTTTTCATAATCAAAACCTCATATAATCTACGTTCATACTTAGGTTCTGATTTTGTAATAAGAATTGTGAAAACATCTTCATCAGGAGTGGCACCTAATGTATTTAATCGACCTAATGCGTTTTTGTATGAATCGAATGATTCCTCTATTGAAATATAACCAGTTAATGCTGTGGGCCGAACAAACGGTTTTTCAAAAGTTGCTTTACCTTCTAATGAATAAGTTAGTTGAAGGGTTTGACCAGTAGGTATATTCATTATTTCTGGTGCAAGTGGGGATACTTCAAATCCAGCGGGATCAACAGCTGATGTACGGAAATACAATATCTTTTCTGGATC
This sequence comes from uncultured bacterium, assembly GCA_964428745.1. Taxonomy (GTDB): domain Bacteria; phylum Fidelibacterota; class Marinisomatia; order Marinisomatales; family TCS55. The sequence goes on from CAYRYZ010000026.1 coordinate 1,856, forward strand.
AATATGTTGTGAGTAATTAAGCTTACTAATAATATCGAGCATCATTCTTTTTACAATTATTGATTCTCCAGGAATTTTATTTTCTAGTAAAGACTTATACGGCTCCTTGCTAGCTAGAGTCACATCTTTCTTTGCGCGATTTTCAACTTCTTGTTTAATACTCTTAAAAACAGGGCTATCATATATAAAATTCAAATCATAAATATCTGCATTTTTTACCCGATATGAATTCGGGAATGATTGATTATCCATCATATTAAATCGTTCTGCATCTTGCGGTATCACCCGGCTAAAATTGCTTTCACTTTCAGTAATAATATGAGGGGTAATTACTACAATTACTTCTTTTCTTGTAAACTTATCACCCGATACAGAAAAGAAAGTTTTCAGAATAGGAATTTTCCCAAGAATCGGCACACCGCCTTCATTTTCCGTTACCTTTTTACTGATCAAGCCACCGATAATAAACGGTGTGTTATTTGCTACTCTAACAAAAGACTGAACCTTCCTATTGTTAATAATAGGAGCCGATGCCACATCATCACCGCCAGCAGCACCAATACGTTCTTCCGTTTCACTGATGATTGTTTCAACCTGCATCGTGATTCTAGAGCCATCTTCACTAATTCTTGGTCGTACATTCAAAACAATTCCAACCGGAATATAGTCTACCGATCTGGTTTTTGCGATTTGATCAGTGATGGTTTTTACAATAGGAATTTGCTGCCCTACCTGAATTCTAGCTTGCCTTCCATCAAGTACTAAAGCAGATGGCTTTGATAGAATCTCTGCTTTCTTAGCGCTCACCAATGCTTCCATATTGGCTCGAAAATTTGAGGTCGTACCAAGAAGGGTGCGATCAAGGACAACTGTAAATGGGGAAATAGAACCACCTTGAGGTGGTGGAAAACTGGCAGTTATTGGGCCAGAACTTGTAAAATCAACTCCCAATTCGTTCAAATTATCAGTATTAATCTCTATAACTAAAGCTTCTATTGCAATCTGACTTGCTGGGATATCTATTTCATTCTGAATCAAATCTCTTAAACGCGCCATGGGTCTATAATCACCGGGCATATACCCGACCAATAACCGTTGCATGGGTTCTCCACTTGTAGTATTGTCTAATATTACACCACCTAGGTCAACACCTAAGGCTGATTTTTTACTGCTAGATTTTGAAGTACTTTTTTCAACAAGAGAAATATTCTCTGAATCAGGGAGTTTGATAATAATTGGTAAAGCTCCCGGAGCATTTAGATTAGTATTTTTATTTGAAAAAACTGGAGTAAAATTATTCTCTCCAGATATCTCACCTTTCCCAGCTCTGAATTCAACTACAGCATAGCCTAAAGTTTTTAAAACAGCTAATGCACGATCCGTTTGAATATAGCTGAGTTTTATTTGCTCAAACTCTAAATCTCTTAGCGCAGTCACATTGCCTGATGACGATGACCTTTGTTGCCCCTGAATAAAACCAAAAATTAATAATAAAATAAAGGGTCTTCGCATTATCGTGGTTCCACAATCGTAATGGGTAATGAAACATTCATCCCATCATAACGAGATGTGACCTGTCCCTTTGCGGCAAACCTTTCCAATTTCCCAGTTGATGAATATTCAGCTGTTGAGACAAAAAAACCCAGAACTTCAAATTTTGATCCTACTTCTTTTGCTAATATCACATCGACATCTATTCCATAACTTGTACTAAATGCTACCCCCATTCCTTCAAGTTTTCCCCCAACAGCGTCTAATTTTATTTCTTTGGGTGTGGATGTAGAATCCGCATGAACTTTACGTTCAATAATTACTGTAACCTTAGTATTACTATTAAGATAAAGGATATCGGGGTCAACTTTCAAAGTTAGTTTAAAATCACTATTCTCCTTAGTTGTTACTATCTCAGTGTCAAGCAACTCATCCCCACAAGACATTAGAGGAAGAGTTATTATGGCTAAAACTGCTGAGAGTAGAAGACAGCGATAGACCTGAAATAATATATTTCTTTTATCATTTATCATGTATTTACCTCGGAAAGGATATACAGGGTACACCTCAATTGTAAAGCTTTTATAGTAATAAAGTAAACACTTTATTGATGGAAATATTAATTAAGAAAATCCGGTAACAATCTTGTGATTCTATAGATTCACCGATAACTTCAGACTATCAATGCAATAAAATTTCATTGAAAAACCACATGCAATTAATGGTGTTATGCCTAGTAGTAAAAAAGCCAATTTAAATTATAACTTAGATAGCTATGGTTTATTGACCATGGACAAATTATCTAAATGGGTCAAGATTGTTGGAATCCTCAATATAATTTCTGGCGGTTTATATTGCTTAACCATATTCATATTTGCTGTGCCCACAGTAGTTATGGGAATTATAACCATAGTCATGGGTACAAAGCTTACTGTTGCAGCAAACCATCTAGAATTTGCTCTTCAAAATAAAGATGCTGAAAGCTTTACAATTGCGATCGATCAACTAAGACAATATTTTCTTATTAATGGCATTCTATTAATTATAACTGTTGCATTGATTGGATTAGGCATCATTTTATTGATTTCTTTTGCTGGGTTTTTTATGGATTTAATTAATCAAAGTGGTTTTGATTACTCAACAATATCATCTAAAATATTTTTAAAATGAAATTCATAAAAAACATTGTCAAAATCAAGCCAGGGGAAGGAAAAATGGTATTGACTTTTTTCCTCTTTTCATTTTTTTTGGTTGCAATGGGATTGGTCGCAAAAACAGCTAAAGATGCATATTTTTTAAGTCGATTCGAAAAATCAATACTTCCGCTTATGTTTCTTGGTGTTGCAATATTTATTGCACCCATATTGACTTATTATACAAAACTATCAAAAAAATTATCACCACGCCTCCTTTTTATAATAACAAGCTCAATTTTTATTGCTTCATTTATTATTGTCCAACCTATGATAACAGGTTTGGTAATACCTGCAGTATATATATGGATAGAAATTGTAGTGGCTATAATGATTATTCAGTTTTGGGGTACGGCAGCAGAGTCATTTGAGCCCCAACAGGCAAAACGACTTTTTGGAATTATTGGAGGTGGTGGATCATTTGCAGTTATGTTAATTGGCATGAATTTGAAACCATTTGTAAAAGCATTTGGGACGGATGAACTATTATTTCTAGCTGCTGGACTACTGGCTTTAACAACTCTATTTGGAGTCAATGCGATAAAATATTTAAAAAAGGTTCCAGTTAAAAAAATATCAACACCCACTAAAAAGAAGAAAAAAAAGAAAAAAGATCCCTTTATCATTGGAATTGGGACGATAGTATTCCTTTCTGCTATCGTTACAATCTTGATAGATTATCAATTCAAGATGGTTGCGAGTTCTACATACCCAAATGAAAGTGATTTGGTTGGGTTTTTTGGATTATTTTATTCAGTTGCTGGAGCCGCATCAATTATAATGCAATTTTTCGTTACAGGTAATGTTTTATCGCGATTTGGGATTTTACTTGGATTACTAATTCTCCCGTTCTTTTTAATTGCTGGATCAACAGCAATTTTATTTGCACCGGTTCTAATGAGCGTGAGTTTCGCAAAATTTTCTGATCAAACGTTTAAATTCACGATTAATAACTCATCATTAGAACTATTATGGTTACCTGTACCTCCAGTTCTAAGAAAAACCCTTAAACCTCAAGTAAGTGGAACGCTTAAATCAATGGGTGAAGGTCTTGGTGGTATCGTAACTTTTTTATTAGTTAAGATAATTTCAATTCAATACCTTAGTATCGTTTCTCTTGGTGCTATTTCTGCTTGGCTGTTTACATCATTTCGAGTCAAAAATGGATATGTAAAGCAATTAGAAAATGCTATCTCAAAACGCCAAATTGATTTTGAAGAACTGAGCGTTGATGTTCAAGATGCCGCTATGGTAAAAACAATTGAAGAAACCCTATCATCAAATGATGAAATTAAACAACTTTTCGCCTTAGAAATAATTGAAGGACTACCTCTTTCTTCATGGAAAAATACTATTCAGCGTTTATTTGATGAAGCAACCCCTGATGTAAGAAAACGAATACTAAATATGGCATGGGACGAGGAATTAATTCTATCTGATGATGACATCATCAAGGCCATGAAAAAAAATGATGATGTATCATCAGAAGCTATGATGGTTGCTGGTCGTAGAAAAATTGAAAGCATAATTCCAGACCTAGAAATTCTACTTGAAAGTGAAGTTGATGATCAACGTGCATCTGCTGCAACTGCGATTATACAAATTGGATCTGAGATAAGTCAAAATGCAGAATCGATTATAAATGATATGCTCAATAGTGATGATGAATTAGTTCAGGCAACAGCCTTAAAGCGACTGATATATAATGATAGTATTCTTACTACAGATAAATTGATTGAGTTTCTAAATAATGAAGGGCATGTGATTAGTAATGTAGCATTGACAATAGCAGAAAAACGCAATGATGAAAAATTAATACCTGCGATTATTTCTAACTTAGATGTTTCAAAGACGAGTCTGCAGGCTAGAGAGACTCTAAAGAAATATTCCGATGAAATCATTTTGGATCAATTTGATTCACTGTTATCAAGTGATACAACTTTGAGAAAACTAAAGTTGGGAATTATTCGAGGATTGCGAGAATACCCAATTGATAGATCCATCGATCTATTAATGAGCCAATTAGGTTCACCCGATCAAGAAATCTATAATGAAGTGGTTGATTCTTTATTAGCAATTGCTAGGTTGAGTGAAATTGATGAAAATCATCAAAAGATAATCCATGAACAGATTAACTCCATTGCAAAGAAAGTATACAGCTTATATGAAATTATAAGATTGCTTCCTGAAGATGAGAACAGCCTACTTATGAATGATTATTTGAATAGTGAAATTCAACACACACTTCCTACTCTTTTAAAACTTGGTGTGATCGATAAACCAGAGACCCCTATTGAAATATATATCCATACTGTAAAAAGCGGAGACCCAGCTAAATTGCCTTTCTTATTAGAATTTTTTGAGAATATCTTTTCTAAAGAACAAAGAAACATAATTAATCCATTAATTGAGCAAATCTCCCTTGATGAAAGAAGTAAAATCGGATTAGATCATTTTAAAGCATTACCAAATAATCTAGATGAGGAATTAATAGAATCCGTCTATGATTCGAATAAATGGAAATCAGTTATTGCGTTAGATTATTTATTAAAATCTGAAAAAATCGAAGTTATTAAATCTTTAGATTGGCAGAATATCTCACCATCAAATGCAAATAAAGAATTGCTTGCAAGACAGTTTCAAAAAAATGGTGTTAACCTTGATTTCATTCCTAAAGACCGTTTTAAATTAGAGGGACTTGAATTGACCATGTATTCTACATTAGAGAAAACAATTATCTTAAAATCTGTTGATATGTTTAAATCAATACCAGCAGAAAATCTATCACGCGTTGCTCAAATTACTGAAGAAGTTGAATTTGAGTCTAACACCCAAATTATGGCTGAAGGTGATTATGGTGATTCATTATTTATTGTTGTAGATGGAAAGGTAAAAATCCACAAAGGTGATAAAGAGATAGTAAGTCTTGGTAAAGGAGCCTGCCTTGGCGAGATGGCTTTGCTTGATGGAGAACCGCGGTCTGCAGATGCGACGGTTACTGAAGATTCAACTTTATTTAAAATTGAGCAAGAGGGTTTTTACGAAGTCATGGGTAGTCAAAGTGAAATAATGGAAGAAATTATTAAACTACTTTCAGGAAAACTTCGAGATACGAATGAAAAGTTGATGTCGAAATAATTACTTTTTAGATTTTTTTATCAATCTAATTTCTTTTTTTCTTTAATATTTTCTATAAAATCATCTTTTACTTTATCAATTGATTCTTTTCCTTCTTCATAAACTTCAGTTGCTTTATCAACTGCTGATTCAATAGAAACTTTTTCTCCAGACCAAGTAGTATAAGCTATCCATAATACCAATACTGCAGCGGCAACTACAACTAGTTTGAATAATTTCTTTATTACACCAAATAATATAATTAAAGATAAAACAACAGCTACTGCCATATAAATCGGGTCTGAGGCTAGAAAATCGCTTAATTGCTCCATTAATCTTTTCCTTTCATCATTTTTTGTTTATTTCTATTCATTCGTCCTGTTGTTTTTTCATACTCTTCAATCAGTTCCATCACCCTTGGGTCGTCTGGCATCTTAAATTTCATTGTATCAATTTTCCCAGTTTTTTCAACTATTTTCCCATCTTTCATAAATATTGTCACTACACCAATGTAATAACCTGCTTTACCTGCTTGTACGATTAGAGTGCCATTAACTTCTGATGGTTCTTCAATTGCAGATTGGCTATGCGAACCTACTATAATATCTAAACCATCAATCGTTTCAGCAATACTTTTATCGATATCTAATCCATGGTGGCTTAATAAAACAAATATATCTGCACGATTAGATAATCGACCCATCTCTTTTTTTATAGATTCGATCGGATCAGACAATTCAATTTTCTCTTGAATTTCTTTTGAATAATACTTGATTGCATACTCATCCATAACTCCAAGAATAGCAATTCTAACACCGTCCCTTTTAAGAATTTTATATGGCAGAACACCTTTCCTTTTAAGATTCGTAATAACTACAGATACATCCATTTTTTTAGTAAGATCATCAAGCTCTCCAGGATCCATTGTCAATTCCTGATCTCCCAATAGTATAGCATCGTAGGGAAGAAATTTATAAGCTTCAGCCATTAAACTATCTTTATATGACCTGTGGGTCATTGTAAAAATGTCCCCAGCATCGAGAAGAATTGAATTAGGATGTTTCTTAATAAAATCTGATACATAAACTGATCTTTTCTCAACAGCTCCAAATGGATGATCAGGACAATAGCAATTCTCTAGAGCACCATTAGTATTATTCGTATGTAAAATATAGAGTTTTTTATTTTGCGCAAGTAACCCTGCAGTCAAAATAATCATCGCAAATAATATAACTTTGGTTAGTTTTTGGATCTTCATCCTCCCTAAAATTGAGTGTAATAAAGTTTTTAATCAAAACATTTTTATTCATTTCTCTATTTTAAAAACAATGAGTAAAGAAAACACTTATATATTGGGTACAAATAAAGAGGAGTTAACCAGACTGGAAGTGCAACATAAAGTCTGGTCCTCTGAAGCAAAACGTGGCTGGGATTTAGCTAAGTTCAAAACTGGACAAACAATTTTAGACTTGGGTTGCGGGCCAGGATACTGCACGGAAGAGTTAGCGCGTATCGTGGGTAAGACCGGCAAAGTAATTGGTGTTGATCGTTCAGATATATTTATTTCACACTTAAACCAGATCAAACAATCAACTCAACTTTCTATTGAAGCACGTTTATCGGATTTTGATACATTGTTACTTGACCCTGATTCTCTAGATGGAGTGTATTGTCGCTGGGCTTTGGCATGGATCTCAAACCCAAAAGAAATATTATCAAAGATAAAAGATGCTTTAAAGCCGAAAGGTAAAATGGTTATTCATGAGTATTTTAATTTTTCTACCCACCAAACAAATCCAGAACGACCTGCCTTAAAAAAGGCTATTGCTACAGCGTTTAAAAGTTTTCAGGACTCTGACTTTGAAATCAATGTTGGGAGTTACTTGGCTCAATATTTTGAAGAGCTTGAAATGAAAGTTATTAATATTCGTTTGATGCCCAAATTAGGGACCCCTGGCTCCATGATTTGGGAATGGCCAAAAACATGGTATCAGAGTTATTTCCCTCGATTGGTATCAATGGGATATCTTAATAAACAAGATGTAGAAGATGCCATGAAAGATATCCAAGAACTTGAAATGCTTTCGTACGCAACTCTATGCTGCCCATTGATGATAGAAGTCATCGCTGAGAAATAAAATACTTCTTAATTTAAATGAGCATTATTTTGAAATAAAATATGCCACTGTAGCTCAGTTGGTAGAGCAACGCATTCGTAATGCGTAGGTCAGCGGTTCGACTCCGCTCAGTGGCTCAATCCTAGATAGTAATTTGAAGTTGGATTAATTAAAATAGTTTAGTTAGTTTGAAATATCTAATTCCGATAGCAATTATTTAATCCTGATGAAAAAAATTAACAACCACGCCGATATTAGTACCTACACATTGCTTTACCAGCGATTAGTTGGTGCAAAAGTAATATTTGGTCGAAAATTTATGCGCCACAAGCAGTGGGAGATGAATCATGTAGCTAATTATTTACTGGAAAATGCTGGTAATGGCAGAATATTAGATATTGGTTGTAGCACGGGATATTTAACAAACCATTTATCAAAACAATTTGGACCTGGAATCGTTTCTGGGGCAGATATTAGTTTAGCTTCGATTAAGCGAAATAGATCATTATTTGATAAAATTAATTTTTACCATATAGATAATAACTTTTACCAAGAGCATAAAACAAAGTATGCAGCAATAACTCTAATGCATGTTTTGGAGCATATAGAAAAACCAGTCCCTTTTCTAAAAAATATAATAAAGCTACTAGATAAAAATGGTATTTTGGTGGTTAGTGTTCCACAGGAAAGGATTCGTGGAGATCTAGCACTTTTTGAGAATATATATAATTTGTTCCGCGGAAAATTTAAAAATGTTCATTTACGAAATTATACTTATGATACCTTGAATACTGAACTAACAAAAGCTGGATTAAATATTCAATATCATAAATATAATAACATGTTGAACCGCAGTTCTAATAAGCAGTCTCTTACTAACCACGCCTTAATCGTATATACAAAAGCAAATAGAAAACTTTAGCCACCCAGCGCCCCAGACCTTAGCCCTGTTAAGCAGCTATTATTATCACTAAAAATTATTCTATAATCAGTAAATCAATTTCGAAAACCAGCGTAGAATTTGGCGGGATATCTCCCATATCTTGACTCCCATATCCCATACTGGGTGGAATAGTTAACTTTCGCTTCCCTCCAACTTTCATTCCAATGAGACCTTCGTCCCATCCTTTTATTACTTGTCCTCCACCAACAGTAAATCTAAACGGTGTGCGACCAGGATTAAGAGATGAATCAAATTTTGTACCATCTGTTAACCAACCTGTATAATTAACTGTGACAATATTATATTGTGCAACAGCATTCCCCTCGCCAACTTTTAAATCCTCAATGATAAGTTCTCCATCCATTACTTCTTTATCCTTACTGCAACCTGCGATTAGAACCATAGCAATCATTACAGGAATTTGCCATTTAATTTTCATATTTATTCTCCAAATCAAGTTCGAAGTTTACATTAATTGGCTGAATAGAATTACCGTAAATTTCATATTATGTTATGGCATAAGATTTAGAGATGTCAAGCCCTCCATCTTTTATTAATCAATATTTGCCTCCGCTATCCGATCGTCTTCGGGGAAATAATGAAACATTTTATGGTCCAATCACGTTAGGTTATCAAGAGTTTATCCGAGGTCGATCAATAACACTTTGGCCAATAAATATTCTAAATAATGTGGTTGTTAATAATTAGAAATTATCAAATTCAAAGATGGACAGTACTTTTGGTTCTATCATCAGTACTTCTTTTTGCTCAAGATGAACGCTTACGTCTTAAAAAAGCTGATGTTCTTGAGAGCAGAACCATAGATGGAAAGGCCATACAATATCTCAAAGGCAATGTGGTTTTCCAAAAGGGAGAGATGACCATGAACTGCAATTGGGCACGGTTTAACCAAAAAACCGAACAAGGTTTCCTATTTGGCAACGTATCGATGGTTAAGAATGAACAAAACTTAACATGTGATTCTCTTTTTGTCGATTCACCAAAAAATATCATGATTGCCTATAGTAATACCCATGTTTGGGATACAACATATAGTCTTGTAACTGATACACTTTTTTATTTTTCTGAATTAGATAGTGGATCCGCAAATGGGAACGCGACTCTAGTTCAGGATAAACAAACCATTACGGGTGACAGAATTGAATATGTTGAATTGCCAGAATCAAATGGAGTCTCTTATGCTGCTCGGGGGAATGTTTCAATTATTGAGGAAGGAAGAATTGCCACATGTGGAGAGGCTATATATGATAGGGAAAATGGTAAGACTGTTTTAAAGATTAAACCTGAGATCATTGACAATAATCAAACAATCGCAGGAAGTGAAATTTATTTATCCTATGATGATGATGTACTCAAGAATGTATTTATACCTAGCGATGCTCATGTCACACATCCAGCCAAAGGAGTCAGAGAATGGATCGAAGTAATTGACGGTGATAGTGTAACGTTTATTGATTCTCTCACCTTTAGTGATGACATGACTGGATCTACATTAAGAGGTTTTTTTGTAGATGGCCAATTAGATTCAATGAGGCTAGAAGGTATGGCTACAACCCTATATCATATTTTTGAAGATTCAGTTTATCAAGGGAATAATCAAGCATCCGGTGATACAATCAATATGATGTTTAGAGATAATGAACTCAAAAGAATTTTTGTCTCTGGTGGATCTGAAGGTCTTTATACACCAGACTCAACTAATCAGGATATGGATGGACCAATAAAATATAAATCAGAAGATATTGAATATGATATGACGAACGAATATACTGATCTCCATGGTGAAGCTAGCATTGATTATACAAATGTAAATCTAACTGCTGGTTTTATTAATGTTGCTTGGAAAAATAATCTATTGAGAGCACTACCACAATCTGAACGAGATTCACTATATGGACATTTACTTCCAACTATGGTAGAAGAAGGCGATGAACCAATGGTTGGGGATACAATGATATATAATCTTGAAACACGAAATGGGAAAGTAATAAAGGGTAAAACCCAAGCCGATGATGGATTTTACGTTGGTCAAGAAATTAGAAATCAGGATATGGGGATTTTTTATGCAGAGAATGCAACTTACACAACCTGCGATTTAGATCATCCTCACTTCCATTTTGAAATGAATCGAATGAAAATGATTAATGAAGATAAAGTTTTAGCTCGTCCTATTATTCTATATATCGCAGACATACCCGTGTTTGGATTACCTTTTGGAGTATTTCCACATCAAAAAGGGAATCGTCATTCAGGTTGGATTATGCCCTCCTACGGGTCTGATGCTCGTTGGGGAGGTTACATTAATGGCTTGGGATATTACTGGGCAGCAAGTGAATATTTTGATTCCAAATTTACAATGAGCATTTATGACCGTGACGGGATTACGCTAAGATCACAAAACAACTACAATAAACGTTATTCCTATTCAGGGACCTTAGATCTTGAATCAAAACAACGGTTTTCTGGATCAATTTCAGATGCAGATAGAGATATATATAAGTTGGGCGCTAATCGACAAAGTGACTATGTGGTAAGATGGAGTCATCGACAACAATTAAGAAAAAATCAATCTGCTGCAGTAAATGCTAGCTATTATTCTAGTGGAGATTATAATCGCCGTACAGGAATTGCTCAACAGAAACGTTTAAATCAACAAGCAGTCTCTAATGCGACCTATTCTAAAAGGTGGCCAAAATCACGGAATAGCTTAAGTCTTAATCTATCTTCAAGACGTGATCTTATGGCAGAAAAGAAAATAGATGAAAATTCTGTTTTTTATTCAAATCCAAATCGTTCTGGACAACAAATAAATATTACAAATAATACATTACCTCAATTGGCATTTTCACATAGCCAACGCTCTCTTTTCTCAACTAAGGCCACCAAGAAAAAATGGTATAACAATATTAATTATCACTATTCTTCAAGATTTACAAATAATCAAAAAAACTATTATGAATCTGAGTCCTATGCCCTCACAGATTCAACAACAGGTTATAGGTGGATAACAAATGAAAATGACGATCCGTTACAACAAACATTTTCCGATTATATTGTATCCCACACATCAGGATTAAATATGTCATCTAAAATATTTAAATATTTCAATGTATCTCCAAATATTTCTCTAAGGTCTGACTGGGTGAACAGAACTTTTTCAGGAAGCATTGACACAACTTCAGGTCAAATAAACAAAAATGAAGTGAAAGGTTTTAATACACGGACAACAGGATCATTTAATATTAACATGAATACTCAAGTATATGGTTTATTCCCCGTAAAACTTGGTAAAATGGAGGCAATTCGCCACGTTATTTCTCCATCGATTGGATATTCATATCGTCCTGATTTTTCTAAAGAAGTGTTTGGAAGAAATCCTGGCTATTATCAAACAATTCAACAAGATAATGGAGAGGTAGTTTATTTTGATCGTTTTTCTGGGACTTTAGCTGGCGGAACACCGCGAGGTGAAAGTCAATCAATGAATATTTCTATGAATAATGTTTTCCAAGCTAAAATTGTAGATGGTGACAAAGAAAAAAAGCAGGATCTTTTTTCTTGGCGCATGAGTACCGGCCGTAATTTTGTAGCAGATGATTTTCAGTGGAATAACATTAATTCTTCGATTCGAGCTAATATGAATAGAAAGCTTAATTTAGATTTTTCCATGACTCACGATTGGTATGATTTTGATGAACAAAAAAATATGCGCATAAATAAGTTTAAAACGAGTGGTGGTATGCCGACACCTCGATTGATTAATGCACGTTTTTCTACAGGTTTTAGATTTGCCGGAAAACGACTATCGTATGAATCTGGGTCTGATGATGTTATCGAAGATACTACAGGAACGGAACAACGTGTAGATGGAGCGAATTTAGCGGGAATTTTTACTGATGTCGGTGGCAGCAACAAAACTCCACCTGGTGATCTTTGGTCAACTTCTGCTAGTTTTAGTTTTTCCTATAATAATGCTAATCCTAATAATCCTCAAAAAACATTCTGGATGTCTTCTAATTCAACTATACAGTTTACAGAAGCGTGGCGGATTCAGTATAATGCTCGCTTTGATTTAATAAACCAAAGTCTTGTCAGCCATACGTTTTCAGTTTATCGAGATCTGCACTGTTGGGAACTCAGTCTTAATTGGACTCCAAATGGGTATGCTTCTGGGTTATATTTGAAATTGAATGTTAAGTCTCCAAATCTTAGAGATTTAAAAATTGAGCAACGCGGAGGGGCCTTTAGTAGACCTTCATTGTTTGACCGCTAACTAAACTATGATATTAATAAATTGAAATCATCAGAGCCCTGGATAGTTGTCGCTGAGTATAATGGTTCCATCGTAGCTGAAATGGCGCAATCCATTTTAAAAGATCATGACATTCCATGTTATATTAAGGGCGATTGGTTTAATTCTGCTTATAATATTAATGCATTCAGCATGCCTGGAGGCTCTGTGAAATTGTATATTCCAAATGGATTAAAGGCAAAAGCAGAAGAGTTATTAAAGGATATAATTCCATCAGATGAGTAAATCACCTATTCGCTCAGTTAAAGGCACTCAAGATATTCTTCCAGATCAATCGACTAGATGGCAGGATTTAGAGTTAACTATTCAAAAAATAATGGATTCTTATGGGTACAAAGAAATACGTACTCCCGCATTTGAACACAGTGAAGTTTTTTCACAAGGTGTCGGTCAAGAAACTGATATTGTTTCTAAAGAAATGTATAGTTGGACCGATCAGGGTGGTGATAATCTAACTCTTAAACCTGAACTTACCGCTCCTGTTGCACGTTCATTTATTCAACATAATCTTGGCGTACAAAATTCTATCAATAAGCTTTATTATATAGATGCTCTGTTTAGGAGAGAACGACCTCAAAAAGGACGATACAGACAATTTCATCAGTTTGGTATTGAAGTTTTTGGCTCAGAGAATCCAGAAACCGATGTAGAAGTCATTGCATTGGCTATGCATGTTTTTCATAAGTTAGGATTGAAAGAATTAACGCTACAATTAAATTCTATTGGTTCTCCGGAATGTCGTAATAATTATCGAAATGCAATTAAGAATTTTTTAGCACCACATTTTGATCAATTAAGCCAAACAAGTCAAGACAGGTATAATAATAATCCTCTGCGAATACTCGACACTAAATCTCCAGATGAAAAAGAAATACTCAAAGACGCTCCCAATATATCTAACTATTGGACTATTGATGATAAAAATCATTTTGACGAAGTCTGTAATCTTCTGAAACATATAAAAATTGATTATCAACTATCACCTAGTCTTGTAAGAGGATTAGATTATTATACACGAACAACATTTGAGATTACATCAAATGAGCTTGGAGCTCAGAATGCAATTTGCGGTGGTGGTAGATATGACGGCCTAGTTGAAAAATTAGGAGGGAAACCTACCCCTGGTATTGGATTTGCTGCAGGGATTGAGCGTTTATTATTAGCTTCTTCAAGTGATAACAAATTTCGCAATATTCAAATATATATTGTTGGAATTGGCAATGATGTCAGGCCAACAATGATCAAACTCGCTGAAGAACTTAGGAGTAATGATATAAGAACTAGTTTTGATTATCTTCGCCGATCAATAAAAGCACAAATGCGCGAGGCAAATAAACTAGGAGCCCAATATGCAATTATTATTGGTGAAGATGAGTTAAAAGATAAATCAGTAATAATTAAAGATTTATCAACAAGTAATCAGGAAAAAATCACTTTGGATTCAGTCCAAAAGTATATGAAGTCTTTACCTTTATAATTTTTTCTATTACATTAAATACGCGCGCACGAAAATGATTGATTAACTAAATTTATGATTATAAGGAATTAATATTATTAAACCACTATTGATCGTTGAGTCACCTTCTAAAGCAAAAACAATTTCTAAATACTTAGGAGGCGAGTATGAAGTCTTAGCTAGTGTTGGACATATTAAGGATCTTCCAAAAAAAGAACTTGGTGTCGACATTGAAAATGATTTTGCCATTACAGAAGATACCCTTCCTGACAAAAAATCATTTATGAAAGAATTTAAAGCATTAGCAAAAAAAACAAATAAGGTTGTAATTGCTACTGACCCTGATCGTGAAGGAGAGGCCATAGCAGCACATCTTGCTAGTGAAGTTGAACCAGATAAAATTTCTCGTGTTCAATTTACTGAAATTACAAAAGAGGGTGTCAAAGAAGGAATGGATGCGCCTCACCCCATTAATAAAGACATGGTAAATGCTAGGACTGCACGACGTATTATTGATCGTCTCGTAGGATATAAAGTCTCTCGTGTTCTTTGGAGTTGCTTAAAAAAGAATATGAAATTTGTTGAAGTTTCCCTTTCAGCTGGGCGAGTACAATCTGCTGCACTAAGAATCATTGTTAATAGAGAGCGTCTTAGACAAATTTTTCATTCTGCGGACTATTATGATTTGAAAGCAACATTTAGTATTAATGAAGATTCATTTTCAGCAACATTAATACGATTGGACAATAAGAAAATTGCAACCGGAAAAGACTTTGACCCAAACTCTGGGAATTTGAAAAATACAGATGTTCTTCTTTTATCAAAAACACAAGCTGATGAATTAGTTAAAGAATTAAATCAGGGAGTTTTCAAGATCTCAAATATTGAGGAAAAAATTAAGAATTCTCACCCTAAACCTCCTTTCACCACATCAACACTCCAACAAGAAGCTGCGCGCAAACTTCGTTCGTCTGCCAGAAAAACCATGCGAAATGCACAACGACTCTATGAACAAGGTTTCATCACATATATGAGAACTGACTCAACTTTATTATCGAAAGAAGGCATTAATGGTGCAAGAAATGAAATATTATCTAAGTTTGGTCAAGAGTATTTGCCGAAACAAGCTAACGTTTATAGTACAAAAGTAAAAAATGCACAGGAAGCTCATGAAGCCATTCGCCCAGCTGGAGTTAATTTCACTAGCGTTGATCAAGTTAGAACTTCAATTGATGATGATGCTGCTAAGTTATATGACTTAATATTAAAAAGAACCCTAGCATCACAAATGAAATCAGCAAAACTAAAACAAATTGCTGTTACAATAGAAAATCAACGATCAGAGTTTCGGGCAAATGGTAAGGTTATTTTATTCCCGGGTTATATGGCTGCCTATGTTGAAAGTACAGATAGAAGAAATGGTATTACAGAAGATAAAGAAACTATACTTCCTAATATGGCAAAAGAACAAATATTAAACTGCAATGAGCTTACTGCAAAAGAACACTCAACAAAACCCCCCGCAAGGTTTACAGAAGCTTCGTTAGTGAAAGAATTGGAAGCTGAAGGTATTGGTCGTCCCTCGACTTTTGCAAATATCATAGATACGATTGTTTATAGGACTTATGTCAATAGAGATAGAGGAAAGCTCACACCAACTTTTCTTGGTATAGCAGTTACACAATTATTAGAAAATCACTTTACTGCTCTTGTAGATACTAAGTTTACTGCTAATATGGAAGATGGTCTAGATGCTATTTCCCGAGGAGAAAAAGAAGCGACTCCTTTTATGAGAGACTTCTATTTTGGGTCAGAAAAACAAACTGGCTTAGAAGCAATGCTTGAAGATAAAGTTGACATAGGAAAAGCTTGTTCTGTCCAATTTGAGAATGATGGTGACCCAATAGAGATTCGAGTAGGACAATATGGGCCTTTTATTCAGCAAGGTGAGATTAGAAAGTCTATACCCTCAAATATATATCTTGGTGATATTAATGTTGATAAAGCTTTAGAGATAATAAATCAAGAAATAAATGAAGATAAAGAGCTTGGGATTGATTCAGAATCTGGAGAAAAGATATTATTAAAAAATGGCCCTTATGGACCCTACGTACAGTTAGGTGAAACTAATAAGCGAAAAGCAATACCCAAAGGGACAAATTTATCTGAAGTAGATTTGGAACTTGGGTTAAAATTAATCGCACTTCCTCGGACACTTGGTTCACATCCTGAGACGGGTGATGATGTTAAAGCGGATTATGGTCGTTTTGGCCCATATGTATCAGCTGGTAAAGGTAAGAATGGACGTATCCCACCAAACATGTCTCCTCTCACTATTGAATTACCCGATGCATTAGAGCTAATTAATAAACGTTCAAATGGACCGCAAGAATTAAAAACTTTGGGGAATCATTCTGAGACCGGTGAATCATTAATATTAAAAGATGGAAGATATGGCCCCTATATAACAGATGGAAAAGTTAATGCATCACTTCCTCGAGAAATTGATGTTGAAAAATTAACACTAGAACAAGCAATAGAATTAATTAATAAAAAACGAGCCGCCCCACCGAGAAAAAAACGACGTAAAGCTAAAAAGAAATGAAACAATTACTTTTACTTACTATGTTTCTAACAATTCTTAGTGCTGATGAGAAAAGTGAGCTAATTATTGATATAGAAAAAAGTTTAATGGCAACATGTTGTTGGTCTGGAACCGTTTATGATCACGGTAATAAAGAGATGGAAATAGAAATTGCTGGGATGGTAGATAATGGTAAAACAAAATCGGAGATAATAGACTATTATACGGATAAGTACGGTGAACGAGTATTGTCAATACCGGTCGCAGAAGGGTTTAATATTTTTGCTTGGCTGGCTCCACTATTTTTTGGACTTCTAAGCATTTTTATTATTATTACTTATATGAAAACATCAAAAAATGAACCTATTCCAATCGTTAATTCCTCGGATAGTAATATTAAGTATAATGATGAAATTGAACGTGAGCTCAAAGCACTTGATTAATAATAATTTCTTTCTAACCTTAGATAACAATACATAATTACACCATTATTTATAATAGATTAGATTCTCCCTAACTTCTCAGCAATTATTATTAAATATAAAAAAGGGAAATATCCTAGTAACTATGAGTATTGATAAAATTGTATCTCTCTGTAAACGAAGAGGATTCGTTTTTCAAAGTTCGGAAATTTACGGAGGATTTGGAGCTATTTATGATTACGGTCCATTAGGAATCACTTTAAAAAATAATATTTCTCAGTTATGGTGGCGTGATATGACTCAGCTACATGAGAACATTGTGGGTTTAGATAGTGGAATTCTAATGCATCCAAAAATTTGGGAAGCTTCAGGACACGTAGGCGCATTTAATGATCCTTTAGTAGATTGTAAAGAATGTAAGTCACGCTATCGTGCTGATGATCTGGTAGAAAAAGATAACGAAAATACTGAGTGGATAAAAATTCAATGCCCAAAATGTGGTACTACAGGTAAACTTACAGAGCCACGCCAATTTAATTTAATGTTTAAAACAAATATTGGTCCTATTGAAGATGATAGTAATATTGCGTTTTTACGCCCTGAAACAGCCCAGGGTATTTATGTTAACTATCTACTTACACAAAATGCCCTGCGTTTAAAAGTTCCATTTGGGATTGCTCAAATTGGTAAAGCATTCCGCAATGAAATTGTAGCTAGAAATTTTATTTTTCGCACACGAGAATTTGAACAAATGGAGATGCAGTATTTTGTTAAGCCTGGAGAAGATGATAAATCATTGAATGAATGGAAACAAAAAAGAATATCGTTTTATGACCAAATTGGAATTAATTCATCAAAACTCAGATTTCATGAGCATGGCAATGATGAACTCGCTCACTATGCTAAAGAAGCTTGGGATATTGAATTTGAATTTCCTTTTGGCTGGTCTGAAATTGAGGGGATTCACAATCGTACTGATTTTGATTTGGTTCAACATGAAAAGTTTTCCGGTAAAAAAATGGAAGTTTTTGATCAACAAAAAAATGAGAGATTCCTTCCATATATAATTGAGACTTCTGCAGGACTTAATCGCATATTGCTAGCAGTATTAAGTGATGCTTATTGGGAAGACAAGGATAATGACCGAATAGTCATGAAATTTCATCCTAAAATAGCTCCAGTAACTGCTGTAGTATGTCCATTGGTTAAAAAAGATGGCTTGCCTGAAATTGGACGTAAAATTATGGATCTATTAAAACCGCATTATATAACAATCTATGATCAGCAAGGTTCTATTGGGAAACGATATTATAGGCAAGATGAAGCAGGTACACCTTTTGGAATAACCATAGATCATCAGACTGCCGAAGATAATTCTGTTACACTCAGACATAGAGACAATCAGCAACAGGATCGCGTGGCTATTGATCAACTTGTTAAAGCTATCAATGATAGTATGGAGAATTATTAATGAATAATCATTTGACACTTCGCTCTGGAAATCCAACATTAAATGCAAAAACCTTTGGTGGTTTTGATTTAACAACCGGAGCAACAATGACCATAATGGGCACAGTATCTAAAACAGCCCTTGCTCTATTATTATTGATGTCAACAGCTATATTTACATGGAATCTTCCTTATGGAGATCCTAAAACTAGTGCTCTAATGATTATAGGAATGATTGGTGGTTTTATCGTCGCCCTTATAACAGCATTTAAACCTCATGTGGCGCAGTACACTGTTCCAGTTTACTCATTACTTCAAGGATTAGCCTTGGGAGGTATATCAAAATTCTTTGAAACAATGTATCCGGGTATTGTAACTCAAGCAGTAATGCTGACCTTTGGGACGTTAGCTGCACTTCTCCTTGCCTACCGTTCTGGCTTAATTAAAGCAACAGAAAATTTTAAACTAGGTATAGTAGCAGCAACTGGTGGAATTGCATTTGTTTATCTGATCAGTTGGATTCTTAGTTGGTTTAGTGTAAATGTTCCATTGATCCATTCGAATTCTAATATGGGTATATTATTTAGTGTTGGAGTTGTCATAATTGCGGCATTGAATTTGGTTCTGGATTTTGATTTTATTGAAGAGGGTTCTGAGAAGGGAGCGCCAAAATATATGGAATGGTATGGTGCATTTGGTTTAATGGTCACACTAATCTGGTTGTACCTTGAAATCTTACGCCTATTAGCAAAATTATCATCTAGGAGAAATTGATAATAATATCAAATATTCTTTTCATGGGGAAAAATTTTAACTGGAAGAAATGGACAAGGAAAACACACTATTGGGGTGCGTTCATAATTTTATTACCTGTTTTGATCATTGTAATAACAGGTATTTTTCTTCAATTAAAAAAAGAAATTGAATGGATCCAACCACCAACAAAAAGCGGTGAGATTTCCAATAATCCTTCAATATCTTTTGATGAAATTCTTGAAGCTGCAAAAAAAGTAGAAGAAGCAAATATCCAATCTTGGGGTGACATTGATCGTTTAGATGTTAGAATTGACAAGGGGATTGTAAAAGTGCGAAGTAGAAATAGATGGGAAGTGCAAATTGACACCTTTTCCGGTGATGTTATTCAAGCGGCGTATAGACGTTCTGATATCATTGAAGAACTACATGATGGCTCTTGGTTTCATAATAAGGCAAAACTTTGGATCTTTTTGCCATCAGGAATAGTCTTATTTTTACTGTGGTTAACGGGATTTTATATGGTGTTAATTCCATACATATCTAAGTGGGGAAAAAAGAAAAGTAGCTTATGAAAAAAATTCTCTTAATACCATTAATTTATTGTTTATCTGCCTGTATATCATCTACCTATGATATTATAATAATAAATGGCGCCATTGCATTAGATCATGGTAATTGTTCAAAAGAATTGTA
>CAYRYZ010000027.1:0-4469 GCA_964428745.1 uncultured bacterium
TTCTTATGAAAGAATATTTTTTTCTTCTTCTGGTAAGATGCTTGCTGCCAGAGGCAGTTTCATTTAGATTTCCTATATTCTTTTTCTAACAATGAGGTCCAAATGAAAAAACTTTTTTTATTTCCATTCATTTTATTTAGTTACGCATTGTCACAATCTTTAAATGCTGACCATTTTAATAATTTAAAATTTCGTTTTATAGGTCCTGATGGTAATCGAGCAATCTCTGTAGTAGGTGTATCAAATGATCATAATACCTATTATGTGGGTGCTGCGTCTGGTGGTCTATTTCGCACAAAAAATAATGGTATTTCCTGGGAACCTATTTTTGATGATCAAGATGTTTCTTCAGTTAGCGCTTTAGCTATTTCACAAAAGAATCCCAATATATTATGGGCAGGAACAGGTGAAACATTTGTAATTCGCCCAGCACATGCAATAGGTGATGGAATTTATAAATCAACAGATGGAGGTGATACTTGGATAAATATGGGCTTGAAAAAGACTGCACGAATTGCACGTATTATTGTACATCCTGATAATGATAATATTGTATTTGTAGCAGCACTAGGGCATACGTATGGACCTCAAAAAGAACGTGGTGTATATCGTACAACAAATGGCGGGAAAACCTGGAAGCAAGTCTTATTTTTAGATGAGAATACCGGTGCTATCGATATTGCTATTGATCGGAGTAACCCTGATTTCCTGATTGCAGCTATGTGGGAAATCCATATAAATACTTGGGGGCTAAATAGTGGTGGTGAATCTGGAGGAGTTTTTATTTCAAAAAATGGTGGGAATACATGGAAACGCCAAGATAAGAATGGTCTTCCTGGGGGCAAAGGTAAGCCAGTTGGTAAAATTGCAGTGGCAATCTCACAAAGTAATCCTAAAACCATGTATGCTTTGTGTGAAGAAGAACATCCAGGGCTATATCGAACAAATAATGGCGGTAAATCTTGGTTTTTAGTAAGTCGTAATCATACCCTTGCAGAACGTGCACCATATTATATGCGAATGGCAGTTTCTCCAGATAATCCTGAAAAAATCTATGTCCTAAATGTTCAATTCAGTGTATCAGAAGATGGCGGAAAAACCATACAATCTGGGTATCGTGCAGGTGGTGATAATCATGATATTTGGATAGATCCTGAAGATGGTGATCGAATAATGGTTGCTCATGATGGATGTGCAAGTATTACGAATGATGGAAAAACTTTTAAAAGGGTGGTCCTCCCTATCGCTCAGATGTATCATGCGCATACTGATGATCAAATCCCTTATAATGTCTATGGTAACCGTCAAGATGGTTATTCATATAGAGGACCAAGCAATAGCCGTGAACGTGGCATTAGTTTAGGGCACTGGCGATCATTTGGTGGATGCGAATCTGGGTTTGGCATCCCTGATCCTCACGATAATAATATTGTATGGTCTGGATGCTATGATGGTGGACTAGAAGTATATGATGTACGCACAGGTCATGCACGCAACGTACGAGTATGGCCAGAAGCATCTTACGGATGGACTCCAAAAGACTTGAAATATCGGTGGCATTGGACTTTTCCTATTCATGTTTCTGAACACAAAAAAAATACTGTCTATGTCGGAAGTCAGTATGTTCATCGCAGTACTGACCTAGGGCAGTCGTGGGAGAAAATTTCTCCTGATCTTACATTAAATCTAAAAAGTCATCAGGAGAATTCAGGAGGGATTGCTATTGATAATTTGATGACATTTGATGGTTCAGTATTGTTTGCAATAACCGAGTCTCCTATAAAACAAGGATTATTATGGGTCGGAAGTAATGATGGCCAAGTTAATCTGTCAAAAAATGGTGGTCGATCATGGGAAAATGTTACAGATAATATTGATATGCCTCCATGGGGTACTATATCAAATATTGAAGCATCGAAATTCGATAAAGGAACAGCATATATTAGTGTTGATCTTCACCAGATGGGGAACTTTGATCCTTATATATATAAAACAGAAGATTATGGTAAGTCTTGGAAAAAAATTAGTAATAATATTCCAAAATCCTATTCCAGTTTTGTCCATGTAATTCGTGAAGATCATCAAACTCCGGGTGTATTATATGCAGGTACTGATAATGGCCTTTATATTTCTGTAAATGATGGAAACAAATGGACTCGAATTAAAAACAATCTACCTCCTGCTCCTATTTATTGGATTAGCTTACAGAAACGATTTGATGATATGGTTATAGGCACATATGGCAGAGGTATATATATTCTTGATGACATCAGCCCATTTAGAGAAATAGCAAAAATTAATGATGATAAACCTACTTTACTACCAATTCAAGATGCATATCGTTTCCAAACAATACAAAGTATGAAAAATGATGGAACGAGTCTGATCAGAGGGCAAAACCCTGCATATGGGGCAAACCTTGATTTTTTCCTTCCAGATACAAATACTAAATCATTATCCATTTCCATACAGGATGACCAAGGTACTGAAATTCGAAAAATTATTCCAAAAAAACTGACAGCAGGTTTAAATCGAGTAATGTGGGATTTGAGATATGAACGCACTAAAACATCTAAACTTCGCGTGAATCCTGATGGAATTGATTGGGTAAAATACAATAAAGATGGATGGCGTCAACTGCGGACATGGGATTTAGACGTAAATGCCGGGAAATTAGGACCATTAGCTGTTCCTGGTAAATACCGGGCAGTTCTTAAAATCAATGATAAAGAATTGAGCAAAACATTTATGGTCCTAAAAGATCCTAATACAGCTGGAAACTTGAAAGATATTAGAGAACAATTCAAATTTTTGATTACACTGAGAGAAACAATTAATAAAAATGTTGAACTAATCAATAAGATCGAGGAACTAAGATATTCACTTCAAAATGATTACAATGACAACCCAAAAAGAAAGAAACTAGCTTATGAAATGGATCGGAGACTGTATAAAGTTGAAAGTAATCTTTTTGATGTAAAGTTGACTGGCGCTAGAGAAGATGCCTTCCGTAATCCAAATAAACTCTATGGGCGATTGGCTGCTTTAGGAAGTGATCTTACAAGATTTGGAGCTGATTTTAAGCCTACAAATCAACAGGTGGAAGTTTACCAAGTCCTATCTGAACGGCTTCAACAGGAGAAAGTAAATTTTAATTTAATAATGGATGATAATTTTTGGGATTCAGAGAAAAAATAATCAATTAAGATTTTTCTAACTTGACTGCAGTACCATATACCAAGAGTTCTGCCGTCCCTGATAAAATCATTGAAGTTTGAAAACGAACGCCCACAACAGCGTCAGCACCTAATTCTTTAGCTTTAGCTTTCATTCGCATCATTGACTGCTCTCTAGATTCAGCCAGCATACCCGTATATTCCTTGATCTCTCCACCAATAATAGTGCGAAGTCCAGCCATAATATCTTTCCCAACATGACGTGCTCGAATAGTATTTCCTATAACAGTGCCTAAATGTTCTTTTATAGAATAACCTGCAATATTTTCTGTTGTCGAAATAATCATTCGTCAATACCTCTGAAAGGTTCGTCTTTAGCATCATCTCGATCTTCTTTAATAAACTTTAAAGCAAGAAATACGGCACCTCCTATCATTAGAATGCTCCCAAGGCCAAGAAAGAAATCACTCAGAATAAATCCAATAATACCCTTAACAAATTTTAATGCTAAGATAACAGCTCCAGCAATAATAAGGTAAACTGCGATTTGTTTTGTATCCATAAATACTCCCAAAGTAGTTTATTTCGGTATTCGAATATAAGTGACTAAAATTTCTTCTAAAAAGATAATTAAATTCATAGCCTCATGGCAGAAACAGATTTTTCCATACGATCATTTAAAGGAGGTTATGATAATAACCTTACTTATTTAGCTTCATGCCTTCGTACAGGGAATCAATTCCTGGTTGATGCTTCTGTTCAATTAAGCCAGGTAGATGAGTTCATTAATAAACGCGGTCTGATTGCACTATTTATTACGCATACACATGGAGATCACATTGCCTACCTTGATGAATATTTAGAGGCATTCCCAAATTTAGTCGTAATGGTGTACAAAGAATCGGAGCATAAAATTAATTGCGATTATATTAAACCAATCAAACAAAATGACATCGTTACTGTGGGGCAGCTTACTGTTGAGGTCCTTTATACTCCAGGACATTACAATGATTCGGTATGTTATTATCTTGATGGTGTACTATTTACTGGTGATACTCTTTTCGTTGGGCGAACAGGACGGACAATTAGCAAAGGAAGTAACATAAAGAAACTATACAAATCAGTTTACAATACAATATTAGATCTTCCAGAAAATACAATGATTTACCCTGGTCATGACTATGGACCAAAAATGAGTGTAACAATCAAAGAAAATATTTCTATAAGTCCACTCCTTAAAGCAGAGGATGAAGATGATTTTATTAAACGGATGGCTCAATACGAAGCTACCCG
>CAYRYZ010000027.1:4569-20614 GCA_964428745.1 uncultured bacterium
AAGCAGAGGATGAAGATGATTTTATTAAACGGATGGCTCAATACGAAGCTACCCGATCAATTGGAAGTTAAGAAAGGATAAAAATAATGAAACAATATGCAAAAGGTATTATGACAGGCCTCATGATGATGATTACGATTTTCATGCTGATGGCAACAACTCAAGCAAAAGATGATAGCCTAAATTCTATTATGTCAAACTTAGATAATTATGTGCAAGACAAATTAGGAGAAGATAAAGCCGCAGGACGTTTTCAACTTCAATCATTTCAGATAGAACGAACTCATTGGCATTATATGCTTGATACAGCAAATGGGAAACTTTATCGTTTAGAGCCTAGCAGAACACCTTCAAACTCAAAATGGATAATGGTAGCTGAAAGTAATTTTTAGTGTACAGATTGAAAAGGATATTCCATACGCTAATAATTATTTCGATTATTTCCTCTTGCGATCAAGATTCAAAATGCAATAATTGTGGTGATGTCTACGGCGGTTATGTTACCATGAAGATTACTGCAAATGATTTAACAAAATACCAAGGCCTAGCGCAATTTGAAAACATTGAGGTTGGAACTTGCATTCAGGCATTTATCCAAGAAGAACAATTGTTCTTGGACTCAATTAAAATTTTGGATAAATGTTGTTGTGAGTTTTGAATTAATCACCCGTACATATTCTACTAGTCAAAATCCTGATAAAGTAATTATTGCTATTCATGGCTGGGAAGGTGATGAATATGTCTTTGAACAAGTAGCTAAATTGATTAATCAAGAAAATGCTAAATGGTACTTCCCTAGAGCTCCCTATAGAGCAGACTCTGATAATGGGAACTCTTGGTTTGGCGGAAATGATGAAGATGGGTGGAAATTTGAAAAAACATTCGATGGAATGAATAATCTAATAAATAAAATTCGGACCAGTGGCTATTCTGCTTCAAATATTTTTTTAATTGGTTTTTCCCAAGGAGCCTGCCTAGCAATTGATTTTGCACTTCGCCTTCCATTTTCTATTGGTGGTATTATCGCTATTGCAGGATTTATCAAATTCAAAGAGCGATTTTTAAAAGACGCAACAAAGGAGAGCACTCGCACGCCTATTCTTCTTATGCATGGGAATCAAGATGATGTTATACCTGTTAAAGCTGGTAAGACAACAAATGATATTTTAGTTGAAAAAGGCTATCCAGTTCATTTCGAACGTTATGACGCCAAACATAAAATCCCATTAAAAAAAATGAACCTGATCAATAAATTTATTAATGATCCTACTATTATTGTCAAATCGAAAAACTTAAACCCTGCCGATCCCTGATTCAAAACTCACAACAATATTTAACCTGGTCTAACATTAACGGCTTTATCCCCCTTCATATCAAAATCAACATCAAAAATAACTTTTTGACCTGTTCTGAGACCAAAATTTTTAAGTTTAGGGCCTAACCCATAAACATGAACAAAATAGTCTTCTCCATCATCGCCTGAAATAAAACCAAAGCCTTTAACTTTATCATATTCTTTTACAGTACCTGTCATAATATTACCTTTAATTTTTGTTTGATAATTACTCTACCCAACGTACCAATAATTACTAAAGCTGCACCGATAAATGCCCATTCACCCATAGCTTCCCCAATAAAAATATAAACCCATATAGGGTTTAAAATTGGTTCAAGCATACCAACTAGAATAGCGTCAAGAGCAGGAACGTATTTCAATGCTGTAGTATATAAAATATATGGAATTCCTAATTGAAAGATTCCTAATCCAAAAATTATTAACCAATCTAATTGTGTTGAGTTACTTAATCCTTCAATTATAAAGGTAAAACAAATTATTGATGTGAGAACATTTCCATAGAATACAATTTCAAAAGCAGATTCTTTTTCTTTCCGAATCAGAACAGTTACTAAAGCAAGACAGACACCTGCAACCAATGCCATTATATTGCCCCAAAACCCATAAAAGGTAAGTTCGTCCATAAAAAATAATCCCATCCCTAAAAAGATGATCACCATTGTAAGCATATCAAATCGATTGATTTTTTCATTCAGCAAAAAATAACTAAAAGCGACAACATAAATAGGTGCTGTAAATTCTAAAAATATTGCATTGGCTGCTGTTGTTAGTCTAATTGAAAGAACATATAACACCACCATCGCAGTATATGCTAAAACACCAGTGAGAAAGTAGCGATTCCAATACCATCTTGGTTTTTTAATATAAATTAATAATACAACTGCAGCTCCTAAACTCCTTATCCCAGCAATTCCCATAGGATTTAAATCAACCAGTTTGATAAATATGCCCCCCAAACTCCACATCAATGCAGCAGTGATCAAGAGTATATATGAAGTAGATGACTTCATTAATTAAGCCTACTTCTCTTTAAGAGATAAGGTAATAGTAAATTCAGCGACTGGCTCGTCACCAAATTTCTCTGGAACGGTTGCAGTAACCGGCACGAGTAAATTTACTCTCTCACCAGTTTTAAGTGTTTGATCAACGGCCTGAGCTATTTTTTTACCTTCATTGCAGATATAATGGACATCACCTTCCGCTCTTTTTAAAAAGTTAGCTTTCATATCTTTAAAAATTAATATCACATTGCGCTTTGATTCTCGAATTTTTAACATCGCTGTAAAACCTGTAACAAGATCAACTCCAACTGTCATAACGCCAATATACATTGACTTAACATGATTTCTTGTACGCCTATTCAAAGGTATTAATAATGTAACTCCTTTTTCTGATACATCTACGATTTGTGGACGACAATAATTTATTAGCCGAACCTTGGACAATCCAAAATACCAAAGATATAGATTATATTTGAACCGAGCTTTAAATGAAAGTGCCATTAAAAGTCATACTCTAAAAATAAAGTAATAAAGTTGCTTCCACCTTGAGTATGATTAAACCATTTTACTTTTTTATAGATACCTGAACGATGAGAATCAGCAAGGCCTAATCTTAGATTATTTAAAGATTTATTCCCAATAAGATCTCCAACCCTAAAATCAAATCCAATATTTAAATAATTCATTAATTGGGAATCACGCTCATTACTAAGTCTACGAGTTTCCCTTCCTTCCACATAAGGAACGCGCTCCGACCAAGATAATCCTTCCCCGATAAACCACCGCATTGGCATACCTTTATATTTAGTTTTATAATGGGCAAGAAAAAATGCATTATACTGATTATGGTTATTTTGGAATCCATTCTCATCATGACGTATATATCCTAAACGAAAACTCCAATCGATTGGGTATCCTATCCAGTCTTTATGTATTTTTCTACTTAAGTCAAATCCTTGGATACCTGTTCCGTGATATTCAGGTCGAATATCTCCCAAACCAACAATGGCAATCAGAGGACGATGCGTTGAATAACCCCCGTATACACGAGTAGACCAATTAGAATCCAAATAATTGAGATTGAAATTTTCAGCTGGAATATTTGAAAATAATGAAAGCGTAAGTAACGATAGTTCTATCAAAAATAACATGGTTTAATCAACTACTATATTTTCCTTATAAAACATTTGATATCAAAATCGGTCAGGTGAAAGCATATCTAAATTAAAATTGGGTTTCTTGCCTAAAATTAAATTGTTAACAATTTCACCAGTAACGGGAGCCATACTTATTCCCATCATTGCGTGACCTGTCGCAGCAATTAAATTAGGAAATTTTTTAAAAGAACCAATATAGGGAATTCCATCTGCCGATAGAGGTCGCAAACCTACCCATGGATCACATCCATGGACCCATGAAGAATCGTATTCAGGGTAATAATTTTTTACAAATCTGGCCATAGCTAATAATTTTTTTTGATTAATCGATCGATTAGAATCTGTAACGGTCATTGTACCGCCGAATCTCCATTTTGATCCCATAGGAGTTGATGCAATACGTGCTTCAATTAGTATGGCAGGAATAGATGGCTTTTTTTGAGGTGATTCCAATGTATATGAATAACCTTTCCCTCCCATTAATGGCATTTTCAATCCAATTTTCTTTATTAGCTTTGATGAAAACGAACCAGCAGATAATACAATATAATCTGCCGACCATGACTCATTGTTTGATTTAACTGAATCAATCTTATCCTCATTAATTATTAATTCTGTAACTGGTTTATTATAATGAAACTTAACACCCCTCTGGATAAGGTATTTTTGCATAAGATCCATGAAAAGAATTGGATCAATGTTGCAATCTAAAGGATAGTGTACTCCACCTATGACATTTGTTATCATACCTGTTTCTAATTTTTGAACCCCAGATTGATCCAAGTCGACTGCATTCATACCCAGATTTCTAGCCATTTTTGATACTTTCAACTCATCTTCAATAGCCAATTCAGAATTACATAACATTAAAATTCCATTTGTTTCTAAACCAATATCTATTTTATCTCCAATATCTAAATATAGCGATCTAGATCTTAAACCAAGCTCCTGGAGTAATTTTGCACCTGCACGAACATGACCTGGGTTTGCTGCCTTACGAAACTTCCATAACCACGATATCATTTCTATGCTGGGTTTAAATTCAATAGAGAAAGGACTTTCAGCATCTAAAAGCCATTTTAAACCCTGTTTAATTACACCTGGTGCTGCTAATGGAACAATATGGCTTGGAACAATCATGCCTGAATTCCCCCATGAGCAAATAATATCACTATTTGGTTCATTAGCATCTATAACAGTTACATCAAAACCAGAACGATTGAGAAAATAAGCTGTACTTAATCCAATCGCCCCACCTCCTAATATAATTACATTGGAATCTGGCAAATCAAATTACCTGGAACCCATGAGCAAAAGGGTCATCATCAGTATCAATAATAATTTTGTTATAGCCATATACTTTAGCCCAACCTTGAATACTTGGTACTATTGCATCGTATTCACCTATCTTAACCTCTTCTTCAATTCTTCCAATGAACTGACTGCCGATAATGCTTTCATGAATAAATTTATCACCTAGGGACAATTTTCCATTTTTGTACCACTGTGCCATTCTAGCAGATGTTCCAGTACCGCATGGAGATCTATCAATTGCTTTTTCACCATAAAAAACAGCATTTCTTGCAGTTGAGTCTTCTTCTTTTGGCTCACCCGTCCACAAAATATGAATACATTTATTAATTCGATCATCATTTGGATGTACAAAATTATATTGTTCATTAATTTTTTTGCGGATTTCCCGACTCATATCACCTAACTCACTAGCAGTGAATTCATCCATACCTTTATAATTTTCTTGTTGATCAATAATAGCATAAAAATTTCCACCATATGAGACATCAATTTTAATCTGTCCTAAATGAGATGATTCAACTTTCAAGTTTGAAGAATACAAGAAAGAGGGAACATTAATAATTTTTACTGAGCTTACTTTATTACCTTCCATTGTATAATGTGCGTCGACTCTTCCTGCTGGAGTTTCTAAAACCACAACTCCCTGATTCTTTGGTTTTACAATTCCTTCTTGTATCATCATAGTGACTGTCCCAATAGTCCCATGTCCACACATAGGGAGGCATCCACTAGTCTCGATAAATAATATTGCGATATCATATTCACTACTACTGGGAGGATAAAGTAAACTTCCGGACATAACATCATGCCCTCTAGGCTCAAACATCAATCCTCGCAAAACCCAACCATATTCGGCCATAAAATGTTGACGTTTATCTCCAATGGTTTTTCCATCTAATTTTGGTCCACCTGACACGACCAAGCGTATCGGATTCCCACAAGTATGAGCATCAATACATTCAAAAATATGTTTCGGCATAATTATTGATCCTTAGTCAATTGACCATCAACAACACGCCAGATATTCAATGGATTATTATCTTTTAACTCCTCAGGTAATTTATCATTAGGCCAAGATTGATAAGTAATAGGTCGAACAAAACGTTTGATTGCTGCTGTACCAACCGAGCTAAATCGCGAATCAGACGAAGCCGGATAAGGTCCACCATGTTGCATTGATGGACAAACTTCTACTCCAGTGGGAACATTATTAAAAATTAATCTTCCAACTTTCTTTTCTATAATTTTTACAGCGGAGTCATATGAAGATAATTCAGAGTTATCTCCAATTATTGACCCTGTTAACTGCCCATCGAGACAATTCAAAACTTGATCTATTTCGGATTTATTTTGACATCTGATAATAAGACTGTATGGGCCAAAAACTTCTTCAGATAATTTTGGGTTATTAATAAAAGCTTTGCCTGAGACTGATACTAAGGTAGCTCTACCTCGATTATCATTTTTTGAATTATCAGCACGTGCTTCCAAAGTAATTTCTTTATGAGTTAATAAACTTTCAACTTCTTGATTGTATGATTTACATATCTGTTTAGTAAGCATCACATCTGGGGCCACATTACTTAATTCATCTCCAAGTTGATTTATAAAGCCTGTCAATCCCGTACCTTCAAGGCTTATTATAATACCGGGATTTGTACAGAATTGACCAACACCCATAGTAATTGAACCTGCCAACATCACTGCTGTCTTTTGATTGAGACCGCTGGGTAGAAGTAAGACTGGATTCACACTTCCCATTTCAGCAAAGAAAGGAATAGGTTCAAGGCGCTGATTAGCTAGATCATATAGTAACCTACCCGCTTTTTGTGACCCTGTAAATCCAGCTGCCTTGATTTTGGGGTGTTTAACAAGGCCCTGACCTACAACTTCACCGGATCCATGAAGAAGTGAAAAAACTCCATCAGGCATTCCAGTCCTTTCTGCGGCTTTTACTACTGCTGTACCTATCATTGCACTCGTGCCAGGGTGGGCACGATGAGCCTTTACAAGGACAGGATTACCAGCTGCTAAAGCTGAAGCAGTATCACCACCTGCAGTGGAAAAGGCTAGAGGAAAATTACTTGCAGCGAAAACAACAACTGGGCCCAATGGCACTAAGATTCGACGGATGTCAGGTTTTGGAATAGGTTCTCTATCTAGCATTGCTTTATCAATGGTAGCTTCTAACCATGATCCGTCTTCTACTAAATTAGCAAACATTTGGAGCTGGGCAATTGTCCGTCCCTTTTCACCTTTTATCCTAATTTCAGGTAATCCTGATTCAGCACAACATCTAGAAATTAATTGATCTCCCAACCCTTCAATCTCAACTGCAATTGCATTTAAGAATTCAGCTTTTTCTTTGCCTGAGATCTTGCTATATATTTCAAATGCTTTTGAAGCTTGATCTACAGCAAAATTAATCTCATCTTTGTTTGCATTTGGAAATTTTCCCGCAAGTGGTTCATTAGTAGATGGATTCACTCCAATCGTAAAAGTTTTACTTTCAGAACTAGTTTGAAACCCAATTAAATTTGATTCAATCATGAATTCTCCATTTATATCTTAGGCATCTCTGGCCGTACAGCTAAGGCATCATCAATAATCTTTTGAACATTCTGCCTTTCATCGCCAACTAATGGAAGCCTTGGCGGACGAACATTTTCGGTCCCAATCCCTGTTGCCACTTCTGCCAATTTTATGTACTGAACTAATTTGGGATGAATATCTAATTCTAATAGCGGCATAAACCAACGATAGATTTCGCGAGCTTCTTGAACGCGGTTTTGTTGAACCAATTCATAAATCACTACAGTCTCTCTTGGGAAGGCATCAACTAAACCTGCTACCCAACCATCTGCACCTAGCATTAATTCTTCTAAAGCCAAAGTATCAACACCACATAGAATTTTGATATCATCACCGAATGCATTTCGCATCCTTGTCACATTGGTTACATCTCTTGTTGATTCTTTTGTGGCTTCAATTGTATCTAATTTTAATAATTCTTCAAACATTGGAATAGTGATCTCAATCTTATAATCATGGGGATTATTATACGTCATGATGGGTAGTCCGCAAGAAGTAGCAACTGCCTTATAAAACTCTAAAGTTTCTCTATCATCGGAAACATATCGCATGGGAGGTAACATCATAAGACCATTTGCCCCATTTTCCTCCGCATTCTGAGCTGCTGTAATTGCTTCAGCCGTCGATTGTTCAGCAATATTCATAATTATAGGTAGTTTTCCACCCACATGTGCTACAGTAGCTGATAAAAGTGTAACTTTCTCCTTTTGATTCAATGTACTAGCCTCTCCTAAACTTCCACCGATAACACACCCATGTATTCCAGATTCTAGCTGTACATCAATATTGTGTAAATATGCATCTATATCTAATTGATGATCATCAGTAAACTTTGTAGTTAATGCAGGATAAATACCCTTCCAATTTGGCTTCATTAGTAATTCCTTCAATAAATCGTGTGTTAAATATGATTAATATCACTATAAAATAATATAAAAAATGAGCCTAAAACAAATTATCGAATCATAAATTTAATTATGAAGACTAGTCTATTATTCCTAATTATAACATCTATTCCTATGATCGACATTTTAATTTCTTTCAAAACAGATCAAATTCCCCAAACCATGCCAAAAACAAAGATAGGCCGTAGTATTTTTGCATTAATGGCAACGGGCGCTTGGGTAACTGCTCTAATTTTTACTATTTTAGATTACTATCAATTTTAATTCATAAACAGTTGCTATTTGCCTACTTCAATGCATATCATTTATATATAATTTGAGGAGGGTTTTATGAAATTACGCAATTTGATTATACTAACTTGTTCTATCCCATGCCTATTATGGGCTCAGCTAGAGAAGGTTGAATTCAAACCTAGCCCAACAAAACAGGTTGACTTTGGAGATTTAGCAACAGGACCTTATCAAAAATTAGTAATTCGTAATGCAATGGTAATTCCAGGGCATGGAGGGCCTGCTAATGGGCCTTTTGATATACTTGTAACAGGAAATGTCATTGCTAAAATGCAAAGACATGATCCAAAAAAACCAAACCGTATGAAAGGTGATAGAATCATCGAAGGTGATAATCTATTTGTTATGCCAGGTATGTTGAATCTTCACCTTCATCTTAGAAATGAATCATTACCATTAGATTATATCTTTTATCTTCAATTAGCTACAGGAGTAACATCCATAGGACCAGCTGAAGAAAAAAGAGTTCAAGATATTTTATTAGCTGAACGAAATAATGAGGTGATTTCTCCTAGACTTTTTCCTCTTTATGGTTGGGGTAGTAAAACTGATTTTGATGAAAAATTTATTATGGACCCATTGAATGCGGATAAAGTTGCAAAAAAGATGATTCGAAATGGAGTCCGCCAAGTATACATTAATAATTTGTGTTGGAACCCTGAGATGTTTGGTGCAGCTGCGAATGCGATAGAAAAAGCTGGAGGCATCACTGCGGTTCATATTCAACCATCTTCCACCTCTCAGGTGAATGCACTGGATGCAGCTCGCTTAGGTGTAACAATGATTGTACACCACTATGGATATGCTGAATCAGCTCTAAATCGTGGTGTTATGAATTATCCAGTCAACTATAGTTATCTCAATGAGAACATTAGGTTTCGTGAGGCTGCTCAAGTTTGGATAGAAGCTGGCGAAAACCCTGAAACACGACATCGACTCTTAAATGATATTGCAGATTCATTGGTACACTACGGAGTTACAATGCAACCTAATCGTGCTACTTATGAAGCTAACCGGGACATAGTACGTGCTCATGGCCTACCATGGCATGAAAAATATACACACCAAGTTTTGTGGGAAATGCATTTGCCAAATCCACGTAATCATGCATCATTTCAATATGATTGGACATCACTGGATGAGTACCGTTGGCATTATATGTACGATCTTTGGGGTGATTTAATTTTTGAATTTAATAAACGAGGTGGACGTGTTGCCTATGGTACTGATGATAATTATCAATGGTCGACAGGAGGATTTGGTAATATTCGCGAACTTCAATTGGTATTAGAATCTGGAATGCACCCTTTAGAAGTATTACAAAGTGCAACATATAACAGTGCTCAAACTATTTTGGAACCAAAACTAGGAATGATCCAAAAAGGATATATAGCAGATATTTTAGTTGTAGATGGTAGTCCTGCTGAAAATTTTAGATATCTTTATCCTTTCGGGGCAATTAAAATGGACACTGACACTGAAAAGATGTACCGAAGTAAAGGAATTATACATACGATTAAAGATGGTGTAGTTTTTGAAAATAAAAATTTAATGCGTGAAGTTGAGCGAATTGTAAAGGAATCAAAGAAAAACGCTGGCTCCGATATCGTTACTGATCCATTTAAGTAAAATAACGAAAAATCATAATTAACCCACTGCCTCAGGTAAAACTGGGGCAGTTTTTTTTGAGGTCAAAATGAAATCGAAACTTATTTTTGTAATGTTAATCAATATTCTTTTGGGAGAGTCGATATTTTCCTCAAAAGAGTTTAAAGCAAGAAGACTAAACCTAGCAAAAAAGATGGAATTAGGTTCAATTGCCATATTGCAGGGTGCGCCTTCCGAAACAGGATATGTAAAGTTTAGACAGTATAATGAATTTTACTATTTAACAGGTATCGAGACACCTCATTCATATGTAATTATTAAAGGTCAGACCGGTGAAACCACACTATACCTACCAAATAAGAATAATCGTCGTGAGAGAAGCGAAGGTCCACTTTTATCAGCAGAAGATGTAACAGCAGTAAAAGCTCTAAATAACGTTGATCAGGTTACATCTGTAAAAATGATGGGAGAGCACCTTTGGAGAATGCGAATGAGATCAAAACCGATAGTTTATTTATATCAATCTCCTCCAGAACGTCATGCCGAGAGCCGTGATTTACTACTTCGGTATGAAGGAGATGTTCGAAATGACCCTTGGGATAATACAAATCCTCGATATAAAAACTTTATTGAAAATATTTCAGAACAAATGGCTGGTTCTAAAATAAAAGATCTCACACCCATATTAGACCAACTTAGACTAATTAAAAGTACTGAAGAAATTTCAGTAATTAAAAAAGCTACTATATTATCCTGCCTAGCTCTAATGGAAGCAATGCGTTCTACAAAGCCTGGAATGTATGAATATGAATTAGATGGCATGGCCAAGTATATTTATCATATAAACGGTGCTCAAGGAGATGCATACTATTCTTTAATCGCCAATGGATCTAATGCTTACATGCCTCACTATCATGAAAAAATGGACAAACTTAAAGATGGAGACCTCATGTTAATGGATTATTCTCCAGATTTTCAGTATTACATGAGTGATATCACTCGAATGATTCCAGTTAATGGGAAATTTTCAAAAGAACAAGTTCAACTTTATGGATTTTATGTAAAATGTTATAGAGCAATTCTAGATAAGATTCGTCCAAATATTGAACCAGTCAAAGTGAGAAGAGAAGCAAGTGAGGAAATGAAAAAAATATTAAAAAATGCCAAGTTCAGTAAGAGTCATCATCGCAAAGCCGCTGAAAATTTTGTAAATGGATATGCTCGTTCATCAAATAGAGATTATGCAAGCCTAGGGCACGGGGTGGGTATGGCAACTCATGATGTGGGAGATCATTCTAAGATGCTACTGCCAGGAATGGTATTTACTATTGAGCCCGCTCTGAGAGTTCCTGAAGAAAATATTTATATTCGCTTGGAGGATTTAATAGTGATTACTGAAACTGGTGCTGAAGTAGTTTCTGATTTTGCACCTATGGATATCAAAGGTATAGAAAAACTAATGCGTGAAAAAGGCATGCTCGATCAATATAGACCTCTTACTAAAAAGGATTATTTGAAATATTTGAATAAGAAATGAAAAATAAAAACCTCTCCTTTTTCCAAACCATACTTCCTATTCTATTCCTCGGGGTATTAATAATATATGGAATGCTCTTACGACCAAAAGTATTTCATCAACCTAGTTTTCCATTGGAAGTCGTATTCATGTTGGCAGCTTTTTTTGCTATTATTGAACTTTTAATTTTTGGATATGAGTGGACTGATATTCAAAAAAGTATAATTCATAAACTGTCAAAAGGTTTTCCTGCTATATTAATTCTTTTCGCAATTGGTGTTATCATTGGCACATGGATTGTAAGCGGAACAATTCCCATGCTTATTTATTTTGGAATCAACTTAATCAATCCATCCTATATTTATATTTTAGCTTTTTTCATTCCAATTATTTTTTCAACGCTCACAGGAACATCTTGGGGGTCTATAGGAACCATAGGTGTAGTAATTATTGGAGTAGCAGCTGTCATCGATGCAAATTTGGGAATAACAGCCGGTGCAATTGTAGGGGGTGCTTTTTTTGGTGATAAACTTTCTCCCCTATCAGATACTACAAATATTGCAGCCATGGCTACTGAAGTGGATCTCTATGATCATATTCAATCAATGATGGTAACTACTTTACCATCTGCCGTGATTGCTGCAATCATTTATTTTATTTTAGGGTTTATTTACCCACCTACTATTTCTAAGGTAGATGCTCAACAAGTAGATGTTACGTTAGATGCTATTGCCTCAATATTTAATTTTAATATATGGCTTTTGGTCCCACCATTAATTGTACTGATGGGTTCAATAAAGAGAATAGCCACACTCCCAACACTTCTGACTTCATCCTTTTCTGCTGCAGCAATAGCACTATTGTTTCAACCTTATTCATCTGCTGATATCATGGCAACAATCCACAAAGGGTTTGAAGTCAAAATGGCCTACTGGGCACAAAATTTACCTGATAATATTCATATTTTATTTAATAGAGGTGGCTTATACGAACTAAATGAGGCAATTATCTTTTCAATAATGGTTTTTGTCTTCATTGGCACCATTGACCTAATTGATGCCATGACTTCAATTGTAGATCGAACCTTTGGTTTCATAAAAACTAGGTCTTCGATTATCATATCATCATTATTTGCTACAGCATTCACAAATGGTATCACATCCAACCAATCCGCAACTAGTTTTATTATTGGGGATGCCTTCGCAAAACGTTACGATGAAAGTGGTATATCTAGAAAAGTACTCTCGAGATCAATCGAAGATTATGGAACAATGTTCGAAAGTCTTGTTCCATGGCATGCAACAACAATTTTCCTTACGACCACTTTAGGTGTATCATATGGCCAATATTGGAACTGGCAATTATTGTCATTAATCAATTTGATAATCGCACCAACTCTAGCAATTTTAGGAAAAGGCTGCTTTTATAAAAAAAGTGATTAAAAATGACAGATAAGTTTAATTCAAAAGCTATAGGACTTGATGTTGGTCTTCTTATCGGGAAGTTCTTTATGGACACGGAAGAATTACACTACGGATACTGGCCTCGTGATAAAACTGTAACTGCCCAAAATTTTTCCCAAGCTCAAAATCGGCATTCACAATTAATTATCGATAATATCCCTGAAACAGTTAAACATATTTTAGATGTTGGTAGTGGCTCAGGTAGTTTGGCAAAAAAATTAACTACCTTAGGTTATCAAGTTGATTGTGTTATCCCAAGTGAATTCTTAGCTGAAAAGATTCAAGAAAATGTAGACCCATCTTCAAAAATATATACTAGCAAATTTGCAGATTTGGAAATATCACGCAAATATAACTTGATTCTATTTAGTGAGAGTTTTCAGTATGTACAATTAGATAGATCAATCAATAAAATTTTATCTATATTAGATAATAATGGTTATCTATTGATCTGTGATGTATTTCATAAGAATGTTTCTGGAATTAGCCCAATGCGAGGGGGACACCGTTTGGATCTCTTTGAAAATGAAATTAAAAAAACTGACTTAATCAAAAAAACCGACATTGATATTACTTTAGAAACAGCACCTACCTGGGATTTCTTAAATCAATTTTTAAATGAAGTTGCAATTCCAATATCTGATATGTCACATAGTTATATGAAATATAAATATCCAAAATTGATAAAATTTATGAAGTGGAAATTTCGCAATAGACTCGATAAAATAAGAAAAGTTTGGTTATCTAATGAACTTACAGGCGCTAATTTTGCAAAGTTTAAATCCTATCGACTTTTTTTATATGAAAAATAATTAAAGAAATTTTTTCAGGGTTTGAATAAAATATTCTACATCTAATTCTGAATTGTAACCTTGCAGTGATATTCTAAACCCAGAATGATTATCCGGGGACATAGTTGGAATTTCGATTTGATAATCATTATATAAAGTATTCTTAAACTTGCCGATATCATCCATAGGGAAAAGGACAGTCGTCATCTGACCCAGCCAATCATCTGGACATATTTTAGGAAGAGAAGTCAATTCTGTAATTTCATCCCGAGCACTTATAATCATTTTCTTACATCTATCTCTTACGGATTTCCAATCATATTTATTTTGAAATTCAATTGCTGTGGGCACAGTTAAAAATGCACTCATATCTCTTGTACCTTGCCATTGAAAAACATTTACAAATCTACTCGAACTATTTAATTGAGTTGATTTTTTAAATTCATCATACTCTTCACCCCAGCCCCAGCTCATAATTTGGGGTTGTATGTTTTTCTGGTGTTCTTTTTTAACATATAAGAATGAAACTCCTTTAGGACAACATAACCATTTGTGACAGGCCCCAACATAATAATCAGGATCTAGCTCTTTTATATCTAAATCAATATGAGCTGGAACATGTGCACCATCAATAATCGTCTGGATTCCTCTTTTCTTAGCTTCAAAAACAATTTCTGGTATCGGCAAAATCATCCCCGTACTACTAGTAATTTGACTAATAAAAATATATTTTGTTCTTTCAGTAACATTATTCCAGAATTCTTTACAAAATGATTCATTATCTATAACAGGCAATGAGACCTTACTTCTTATATAAGAAAAATCTCTCTTTATAGATTCATAAAACCACATTCTATCGCAGGAACCATATTCAAGATCAGTTGTTAAAACTTCGTCACCTTTATTAAGACTTACATTATTTATAACATTTGCAACTGCATGGGTAGGATTAGGTACATAAATGAGATCATTTTTTTCACAATTAATATATTTACCTAAAGCATCTCTAGAATCGTCTAAATATTTATACAAATCCTCTTGCAAAAATTTTACAGGATGTTCCTCAATCATATGTTGCCATTTTTGATAATTTTCAAAAACAGGAATTGGACAAGACCCGTATGAACCATGGTTGAGAAAAGTAATCTTCGGATCAAGCTGAAATAAAGTTTTTAAATATTTTGAATCATTTTTCATGCTAAAAAATAGACTGTTTATTGCAAACAAAAAAGCCCCCAAAAGGGGGCTTTTGTATTAAATAAATATTTTTATATAGTTATTTTACCATAGTCATGACTTCATTAGTTATTCCATTTGAATGTTTCTCAATAACGTCACCTACATTTTTTTGCTGCGAACCCGCCCCATTGATTTTCTCATAGCTTTCCCAAAAATCTGCCGGCAGACCTTGAGTACCATCTTCAAATCTTTCCCAGCTGGAAAATGGATAAACAAGTTGTAGTTCACCTACTTTCTGTCTGAAAGCAGTTTTATATACTCGGCGTGCAATTTTTGCATTTGTTTTCCTTAATACATCAGCGATTGATCCAATAGCTTTTTCAAGTTCTTGCACATGAAGAGGACTACCTTGTTTCACCTTAAATCGTTTCACTAAAACATTTTCACCAACTGTTTCATTTTGTGGGTTGTAAGTTAAATCTTCATCTCTGATAATAAATGTATGCCCATGTGAGCGAGCATATTTTGCTACATTATTTTCCCAGTCTTTAATGTGCGCTGCACCAAGTGCTTCATCCATATGAGAAAATTTTACTGGGCCTAATCCCCAATTATATTGTCCAGCGTTAGGACCTGTATGTACATACCATAGATATGCTTCTGGTCCATTACTTCCACCATGGTACTTTTTATTATGCTTCAGTACACCTGACTGCAGTGCTGAATGCTCACCATTCCTCAATTCAAGATATTGAGTCTGAAACATTACATAGTCTTGCCCAGATAATGTAATGCAAGTAATTATTGGGATGAATATCCCTAATGTTTTTTTAATCATTTTTCTTTCTCCTTAATAGATTATTTAATAAAA
>CAYRYZ010000028.1:0-19597 GCA_964428745.1 uncultured bacterium
GAATGT
Organism: uncultured bacterium; assembly: GCA_964428745.1. GTDB lineage: Bacteria > Fidelibacterota > Marinisomatia > Marinisomatales > TCS55. The sequence continues at coordinate 7 of CAYRYZ010000028.1, forward strand.
ATCGTAAAAGGTGGAGTTAGTGTTGCAAAAAGGTTTGGTATATCAACTTTAGTTGTTGGACTAACAGTTGTAGCATTTGGTACATCATTGCCAGAACTAGTTGTAAGTATCATAGCAGCTATAGAAAATAGTTCAACGTTGGCAATAGGTAATGTTGTAGGATCAAATATTGCAAATATTGGATTAGCTTTGGCTTTGAGCTCGCTTATTTTTCCAATAACTATCAATTATCTCCCAATAAAAAGAGATTTGTGGATTTATCTATTCGCTTGTTTATTATTTATTCTTTTTGTGTTTGATGGAAGATTAAGTCGTTTTGAAGGTCTATTCTTATTTATAGGTTTAGTTTTTTATATAATTATTTGTATCCATAACCCATTAAATGATGAATATGAACCCCAAGATCATTTAGAATATTCATTAGTTAAAGCTATTACATATATCATTGCAGGTATTTTGTCACTTGCATTCGGCGCTAATTTGTTTGTTGATGGAGCAGTTTATTTAGCTCGTTATCTTGGTGTATCGGAAATTGTGATCGGAATGAGTATTGTGGCTTTGGGTACATCCTTACCTGAATTAGCTACTTCAGCCATGGCTGCATTTAGAAAGGAAAGTGCTATTTCAGTTGGTAATATTGTTGGATCAAATATTTTTAATATTCTTTCTGTATTGGGAATTACATCACTAATTACTCCTCTAGATTCTCCAAAAGAGATATTGTATTTTGAATTACCTGTCATGGTTTTATTTGGTTTAGCAATTATAGTCATTGCAAAATTACCTCAACCAATTCATAGAGCCTATTCAGCCATATTGTTATTAGGATATTTACTTTTTATCTATCTTTTATTTTAAGCATGGATGAAAGAGATTAGATTGCAACTATGATTCACCTAAATAACGTATCATATGCCTATGAAAAAGGTGGTGGAGTATCCAATATTAACATGTCAATCGCTGATGATGAATATGCATTTCTAATCGGTCCAACTGGATCAGGTAAAACGACATTATTACGTTTAATCTATATGGATTTATTACCTCAAGTAGGAAATGTAGTAATAGATGAATATGATTCGACTAATATCAAACAAAAAAGAATTGCATTATTGAGAAGAAAAGTTGGTATGATTTTCCAAGATTATCATTTACTAGATGATCGAAATTTGTTTAATAATATAGCTCTCCCTCTACATGTAATTGGATACGATAAGGAGGAGATAGTTGATCTTGTTTCTGAAGCTTTAGAGGAAGTAGGCCTTGATGGTAAAGAAGATCATTTTCCCAATGAATTATCGGGTGGTGAGCAGCAACGCGCTTGTGTTGCTCGTGCAATGATAAAAGGTCCTGATATTATTTTAGCTGACGAGCCTACTGGTAACCTTGACCCGGTTACATCTTTTGAATTAATAAAATTATTAGAGGAAGTCAATAAAGAAGGAACAGCAATTTTAATGGCCTCTCATAACTATAACTTAATTAAAGGCCGTGGACATCGAATTATTGAAATACAAGATGGGACTTTAAGAAGGTCATAATGGACAAGTTTATTTTTCTATTATCTGAGGGAATAAAAAATTTATGGCGAAATAAATTAACCTCGTTTTCAGCTATTTTTTCAATCTTTCTCACTTTAGTTATTGCGGGTTCGCTTGTAATAATAAGTCAGAATACAAATAAAGTAATTGAGTATTTAAGAGATAAATACAAAATTGAAGTGTTTTTCAAAGACAATGTTCCAATTCAAAAGGTTGAAGAAGTAGTGGCCTCCTTTAATCAAATTAAGGGTGTTCGATCTACCACGTTAATTACAAAAAATGATGCAGAAAAAATATTTAAATCCCAGTTTGGTGAAGACATTATGAATTTAGTGGGATATAATCCACTTCCTGTAAGTTGTGTAGTTAATATTGTTAAAGATGATATTAATAAAATCAATATTAGTCCAATTATCAATAAGTTGAAAAGCTATGTTGAGGTCGATGAAGTAAATTATCAAGGGAGAATAATTTTTCAAATCGAATCTTATTACCAAAAATTTATTAGAATCATGTCATTAATATTAGTTACAGTGATTTTTATAACTATTTTTACTATTTCTAATACTGTGCGATTAACAATTTACTCAAGAGAGAAATTAATTGAATCTTTGCAACTTATTGGGGCTACTCGCGCATTTATTAAAGCACCTTTTATCATTGAGGGGATATTGCATGGGTTTATTGGTACAATTTTGGCGAGCGCATTATTAGTTGGTGGATTGATATTTGGTAATGATATCATTATTAGTTTATTTTCAGTAAAAATCGAATATGATATAAAATTATTAATTTTGCTATTGGGTGGTATTAGTGTTTTTGTAAGTATTATTGGTGGCAGCAGAGCTGTATCAAAATTTTTAAAATAATAGTATATAATAACTGCTTTATTGATAGTCAAATATAATGCCTCCTAATTTTATATTATGAAAATGCAAAATAAACAAAAATTAAATGACAGAGAATCAGCTATCCTATTAGCCGTAGTAGAGTCCTATATAGATAAATGTATTCCTGTTTCCTCACAGTTAATCAAAAATTCTTATCATTATAAAATTTCTAGCGCTACAATTCGAAATACCATAGCATTATTGGAAGAAAAAGGATATTTAACTCAATTGCATACATCTGGAGGTAGAATACCTACCGATATAGGTTATCGTTATTATGTTAATAATTCTAATTTATCTGAAAAGCTAGATAAAGAACTATCGACATCTATTGAATATGAATTACAAACAATAAACAATAATGTTGACGAATTACTCAATGCAACAGCAATTATGCTATCGAAAGTAAGTAAAATGTTTGGTGTTATAACAATTTCTGGATATCAAAATAGTATTTTAACAGATATTGAGCTATTATCAATTCAGGACAATCGAGTTATGGTTGTGCTTGCAATGGACACGGGATACATTAAATCTATTGTTTTAAATCTTAAAGTAGATGTTAACAGTCAGTTAATACACAAAATTGTTTCTGCGCTAAAAGAAAGTTTGGTTGGCTGCACACTGCAAGAAATACAAACAACAATTATTGGACGACTGAGCGATGCTGAAATGTACGAACATGAATTGGTGCAAATTTTGATTAATGATCGATTTAATTTTTTTAGTATCGATAATAATAGCAATGTTTATACTTCTCCATCTAATGTATTACTTAAATATCCAGAATTCCAAAATATTTCACAATATCAGAAAATTTTACCAGCTTTGGAAAAAGCCTATCTTGCACATTATTTCAATGAAAATTTTTCTAATGAAGTCGATGAAACATTAATTGGTTCAGAAAATAGAGATAATATTTTAAGAGATTGTTCAATTGTGACAAGTTCTTTCAATCAAGGAATTGTGAAGGGCAGAATAGGAGTTATAGGCCCAAAACGAATCCCTTATTTAACTATTCAAAATATTTTAAATAAATTTGCGGAGATCATAAATAATGCCATCTAAAACAACGGTTACAAAAAAACCTCCAAAAAAAACACCCACCGAAAAATTAAAAGATGAAATAAAGTCTTTGAAGGGTGAGTTAGCTCAACAAGATGATAAATATATGCGCTTGAAAGCTGAATTCGATAACTATAGACGTAGAAAGTCCCAAGAAATTATTGACCTACTAAAATATGACGGTGAAAACGTAGTCAAAGATTTCTTATCTATACTTGATGATCTTGATAGGTTGAAAGAAGCGTCTTCGGATATAAAATCTCCGGATGTGAGCAAAATAAGTGAAGGAATTGATTTAATAATAAATAAAATCAATAAACAATTTGAAGAGCTAGGTGTAGTTCAATTTACTGAAGTAGGTGATGTTGTAGATCCAGAGCTTCATGACGCTTTAATGATGCGAAATGAAGATGGAAAAGAAGAGAATACAATTCTTGAGGTATTTGAAAAAGGATATAGGTATAAGGATCGTGTAATTCGTCATGCAAAAGTAGTGGTTAATCAAACGCCGTCATGAGAGACTTATATGAAATAATTGGTGTGGACAAAAATGCTTCACAAAATGATATAAAAAAATCATATCGTAAAATTGCTATGAAATACCATCCTGACAAAAATCCTGGAGATCAAGAAGCTGAAAAGAAATTCAAAGAGGCCGCAGAAGCTTACGCTGTACTCTCAGATGATAGAAAGAGACAGCAATATGATCAATTTGGACATGCTGGTGTAGGAATAGGTGATGCTCCAGGAGCTGGAGGATTCCAAGGTGGAATGTCTATGGAAGACATCTTTAGTAGCTTCGGTGATATTTTTGGTGGAGATTTTGATCCATTTGGTGGAATCTTTGGCGGATCCGGACGAAGTAGGCATATTAAAAAAGCACGAGATCTAAAAGTAAACCTTAAGCTTGATTATTCAGATATAGTTATTGGAACCGAAAAGACTATCAAGATTAAACGCAATGAGACTTGCGATACTTGTAGTGGTAATGGTGCTCAGCAAGGTACCATGCCAAAGTCTTGTCTTCAATGTAATGGCTCAGGTCAAATTAAACAGATGACTCAATCGTTCTTTGGTCAATCTGTTACTCTTCGCGAATGCCCTGTTTGTAACGCTACTGGGCAAGTTATTGAAAACCCGTGTCGAAGCTGTGGAGGTAATGGTATCCAACGTAAATCGGTAGCAATAAAAGTTAAAGTTCCCCCTGGTGTTGCAGATGGTAATTATATGACGTTAAATCAACAGGGTAATAAAGGCCCTAAAGGATATCAGTCTGGAGATTTAATCATTTTCTTTGAAGAAAATACACACCCATTTTTTACTCGCAATGGGGATGATGTTTTTACTGAAGTAAAAATACAATTTGATCAAGCTGCGCTTGGTATATCATTAGAAGTACCAACATTAGAGGGTAAAGCAAAATTAAAAGTTCCATCAGGGATTCAATCTGGACAAATTTTAAGAATGAAGGGAAAAGGGTTTCCCAGAGTAAGAGGGTCTTCTAGAGGTGACCAGTTAGTTAGAGTGCAGTTAGAAACACCAAAATCGTTATCTAGTAAGCAAAAAAAATTATTAGAAGAATTATCTAATTTGAATGGGAAATCAGATCCAAAATTTACGAGAATCGATTTAGATTAATATTTTAATGATAGTATTATATGTAAAATCGAAAATATTAAGAATCAAATTATAAAAAGTGTTAATATCAGTCCTTCTACTAGTGGAAGAATGAAGTGCTATATTAGTATTTAAATTCTTAGTTAATAATTACAAGATATAGACCAATTGAGGATTATTTAATGACTGAACATAAAGTGTCAGATTTATCAGAGAAGCGAAAACGATATTCAGATTACCTTGAGTTATCCATTGTAATTGCTTTCTTGTTCATGATAATTAGTATATATGTACCTAGAGCTATTTGGGATGAAGAAGAATTCTTTGAAGATAAAAGTCGCTTTTACATGGAAAACATGTATGATGTGCAAAACTTTTACAAATCTGTTATGGGTGACTATAATCCAGATGGCCTTTGGGCTGTCACAGTTGTGAATTCAGTGCGCGATTCATTAACAGGAGACTCTACATATCTTGGAGAACAATCTATTACATTGAATAACAAAACGTTTAATGTGAATGTTCCAAAAGGATATGATATTGAATTTGATACAACATTTGGTTTCCCCAAAGCTCGACGTGATACTATTATTGATACAACTGCTACAATCGTAATGTTTTCTGAAGAGCTTTCTAGGAATGACACAACATATATTCAACAGAAGAGATTAGATCAATTTCTATCTGACTCGAATTTTGTAGCTGTCTTGAATCAGGTTTCAACTCAACGTGTTGAAATAGTTAATTATTATGATTCTTATATGCCTGATTCATCAATGTATTTTTGCCCAGTTTCAGAAAAACCTTACCTAATTTCTTTGAAAGATGAAGGTAATACTGTCAGAGTAGATAGCCCAATCGAAGAGACTATTGTAAGAAGGCGCTATACAGTTTTTGCGTTTAAGGCTAATAACCATGGTTTCATTAATGATGGCTCAAAAAGTTGGGATAGGTGATTTTAGATAAGTGATTTATCTTTGTATATCCGATAGTCATTTGTTCTGTGCTCAATGGACAGATAATAATGGGAAGTCTATTCTCAGTAATATGGCTTATAAACCTTTGCAAAAGTCAATCACAGATCCTAACAGAACTGTAAATGAAATTGTATCTGATATCAATGGAACTCTCCAGCTGATTAGAGAAAATATTTCTTTTGAAGGGCAACGAGTATATGTTACTGTTCCTGATAGCTATTGTAATACGGCATTGGTATCAATTGATAAAGATATGACAGATAATGATGGGTGGGAATTTGCAAAATGGACAATTGATCAACGTTGGCCTATAGTTGAATCTGTTGAATATTTTGGCAGAACTTTTAGTGAAAAATCAAATAGTGTTTATGCTATACGTGTTCCTACAGCGTTTAGAGAACCACTAAAATTAGCAATACAAGAAGTTGGAGCTGATACTACATGGATGGGCACTGAATCCAGCGTATTTTTTGCTTTAAATCCTAATATTGGCAATACTGTATTTAATGTTGATAAAAATGGATATACCTATTATAGTTATACAAAAAATAATTTTCAAAGTGGATTTGCACGATATTATAAAAATGAATGGAAAATTGATTCTTTTAACGGTTCCTCATCGGCAAAAAATGCATTTAAAGGTATGTTGATAAGTGCAGGTAAGCTCTCTTATAGGAGAAAACAGCATTTTAATGATTTAAGGATCAAGCAACTAGAAGCTCTAAGCGGAGTCGATGTTGAAGCGAACATAATTCCAAAAGATGTAAATGAAAACAGCCTTCTTGTTTTAACTGCACTTATTAAAGGAACTATTGATGGAGTGGCGATCAACTTTTTTGATCAACCCGGCCTACAAGAATATCAACATGTTAAAGAAAAAATTTCAGATTTAACTAATAAAGATGATTCAGAGATTGAACCTTTGCCACAGAAACCTAATGTTCAAAAGAAGGAACGTAAATTTTTACAATTTTTTCTATATTTATTTTTCTTTTCAGTTATTGCTTCCGTGCTAACATTTAATACTAAACCAGAACTTTTAGATAACTTACTTGCATCAACAAAAATTAAAACAAGTCAAATGTTTAATGATCTTTCTGATAGCATTCTATCTTATTTTAATTCGTCTAGTGATGAATTTGAAGATTTAATTGTTGAACCAATTAAATCAACGACAGAAGCACCTATTGTTGATACTAATAATAGTTTGGAGACTAAACATCCAACTCATTTGATAAGATCCCAAAGTTTGATTGCAAGTATTAATAGCACTTTCTCATTAACTCAAGATCAGAACCTGCTTTTACTTTCTGCTAGTAGTGGTAGATTAAATGTAGAATTTGTGGCTCCCAAAACGCAAACTATCCCTGTGGATTCTATTGGTGATATACTCAATTATTCTTTGCGCCAAGTGAACGGTGAAGATCAATTTAAGCACGGTTTTTTAGTTAATTATAATGAAACAAATATTGAAAATAACTCTTACTCAAATATTACTTTAGCTAAGCTAGAATCCTTTGTTAATGAATTGGATGATTCTTTTATAAAGTCTTTAGATCCTATAGATGAACAAACAAATAAGAGAGTGCCGGTCATTGTACGTATTCAAGATGATGACAATATCAATAAAATGTTAGAATATTTATCACAATATGGATCTAATGTATCATTAGATAAATTTGTGTACAAAAAACTGATTGATGATACGCAACAGGCTGCAGTTTATTATATAGCCATATATGATCAGTCCGATTCTTCAAATAAGAATTAGTCTATGCAAATACACGCTGGTCAATATAAAGGTCGCCGAATTAAAACGGTAAAAAATTTACCATATCGTCCCACTACATCTCTAGTTAGAAAAAGTTTATTTGATATTTTACATAATATTTCAGGTAAAACAGTATTAGATCTATATGCAGGATCAGGTGTAATTGGTTTTGAATCTGCAAGTAGAGGAGCAAAAGAGGTTACATTTGTTGAGTCTAGCTTGAGAATAAATTCATTATTAAAAATAAATAGTACAGGATTCGATGATGTTAATTTACTTTTTGTTAAACAGGATGTATTCCGTTTTCTTGATTCTCCTGGATCATATGATATAATTTTTGCTGATCCTCCATATGATTATAAATTATTAGATGAATTAATTTCAAAAGCAATTACTTCTTTAAATCTGGGTGGAATCTTTATTCTTGAATCATCACCACATGAATTCTCAATTTTACCGTCAAGAGTCAAGACTTATGGCGATTCACAATTAACTTTCTGGGAAAATAATTAATGAGAACTGTTGTTTATCCTGGTACATTTGATCCAATTCATAGAGGACATATTGATATTGCAGAACGCGCATCTAAGCTTTTTGATCAAATTATATTTGCTGTAGCTATTAATTCAGAAAAAAATCCATTGTTTGCGTCTGAAGAGAGGATTGAATTAATACTTGAATCCACTAAACATATTCCTAATGTTAAGGCATTTTCAACAGATGGATTAATTGCAGATTTTGCTCGGGAACATAAAGCGATTGCGCTTATACGTGGATTGAGGCATGTATCAGATTTTGAATTTGAATTCCAGATGGCAACAATGAATCACCACCTTAATGACGATGTCTCTACATTGTTGATGGTGACCTCAGAGCACTATATACATTTAAATTCTTCAGTTGTAAAAGATGTTGCTAGACTTAACGGTGATGTTTCCAAATTTGTAACTCCTCATGTTATGGATAAAATGAAGGAGAAGTTTCAAAAACCATAATTATTTGTACACTTTAGTATTATTACTAAAGACTTTAAAAGACAATTTTTTAAATTGTATATCTGATTTATAAGGAATTATATCAAATATGCCTACATATGACTATAAATGTGAATCATGTAAAGACATATTTGAATTTTTCCAAAATATGTCAGATAAACCATTAAATAAATGTCCTAAATGTAACAATAAGGTTCGTCGTTTGATAAGTGGTGGATCAGGCCTCATTTTTAAAGGAAGTGGATTTTACCTCACTGATTATGCAAAAAAGAAATCTAATGAAAAAGAGCCCAAAAAATCTGATAAAAAAAATAAAAAAAAATCAAAAGAGACAAAAATAAAAAAAAATAATACTTAGGAAAACCATTGGGCAATAAAATTAAAATTAACGGGAATAAAATTGAAGTACCAGATGATCCAGTCGTACCATATATCGAAGGCGACGGTATTGGAGTAGATATTTGGCCTACAGCCCAGAATGTTTTTGATTCAGCAATATTAAAAGCATATGATAATAAAAGAAAGATAACATGGGAAGAAGTCCTTGCTGGAGAAAAGGCCAACAAAAAGACAGGATCCTGGCTTCCTGAAGATACCTTAAAAACTATTGATGAATATATGATTGCAATTAAAGGTCCATTGACAACTCCTGTTGGGGGTGGCATGAGGTCGATAAATGTTGCCCTAAGACAGTTACTTGACCTTTATGCTTGTGTACGACCAGTACGATGGTTCTCAGGTGTGCCCTCTCCGGTAAAAGCACCAGAATTAGTTGACATGGTTATTTTTAGAGAAAATACGGAAGACATTTATGCAGGTATTGAATGGTTAAATGGGACTGAAGAATTAAATAAAGTAAAAAACTTTTTAATTGAAGAAATGAATGTAAAAAATATCCGATTTCCACAGACGACTTCTATTGGTATAAAACCTGTATCTCAAGAGGGTACGGAACGACTTGTTAAATCTGCTATAGATTATGCGCTTTATCATAATCGCAAATCAGTGACTTTAGTTCATAAAGGTAATATTATGAAATATACTGAAGGAAAATTTAAAGAATGGGGATATGAGCTAGCTAAACGTGATTATAATTCCATTGACCTTGATGGTGGACCTTGGCAAGTAATTAACAATGAAGGAAAAGAATTAATTATTAAAGATGTTATAGCAGATGCATTTTTGCAACAAATATTACTAAGACCTTCTGAATATGATGTTATCGCTACATTAAATCTTAATGGGGATTATATTTCTGATGCTTTAGCTGCAATTGTGGGTGGAATTGGCATAGCACCTGGAGCGAATATTAATTATTTAACAGGTCATGCAATTTTTGAAGCAACTCATGGTACCGCTCCCAAATATGCAGGTAAAGATATGGTAAATCCCTCTTCGCTTATTTTATCTGGAGTGATGATGCTTGAGCATATGGGATGGAATGAAGCAGCTAACTTAATTACAAAAGGAATTGAGGGAGCGATTCAATCAAAAGTTGTAACATATGATTTCCATCGATTGATGGATAATGCAAAAAAAGTTTCTTGTTCTGATTTCGGGAAAACAATTATTGCCAATATGTAGATAATTTATATTTTTCTCACTTGAAATAAGTGAGTTGGAATACACATTTCGTTATTTATTATGTTTATCGATTATACAGTTATTGAACTCTATGCAGGGAAAGGCGGGGCAGGCTGCGTATCCTTTCGAAGAGAAAAGTATATACCTAAAGGAGGACCTGATGGTGGTGATGGTGGTAGAGGTGGTAACATTAATATTATTGGAGTTGATAACCTTAATACATTACAGGATATACGATATTCAAAAGTATATAAAGCAAAAAATGGTTCGTCGGGTACATCGAGCGAAAAAACAGGCAAGAATGGTGAAGATATATCGATTCGCGTTCCTCTAGGTACTATAATAAGAGATAAACTATCTGGCGAAACTGTAGCAGATATTGTCTTGCCTAACCAAGAGTACCTTATTTGTCAAGGTGGTAAGGGTGGGCTAGGAAACGTGAATTTTAAATCTTCTACTCAACAATCTCCACGTTATGCGCAAAAAGGAATTGATGGAGCATCAGGTACATATGAATTTGAATTAAAAATTTTGGCAGATGTAGGTTTGTTGGGATTCCCTAATGCCGGGAAATCTACTTTACTATCTGTTTTATCAAAAGCTCGTCCTAAAATTGCTGATTATCCATTTACTACTTTAGAACCTCATTTGGGAATTGTTAAATCTGGAGAATATAAATCATTTTTGATGGCAGATATACCTGGGATAATTGAGGGCGCTAGTAAAGGCAAGGGTTTAGGCTTTAAGTTTTTAAGGCATATCGAACGTAATCGTCTATTATTATTATTAGTAGATGGTACTGAAAAAGATCCTGCAGCAAAAGTTGAAGCTATTAAAAATGAATTAAAAACATATAATAAATCATTATTGTTCAAACCAATATATGTCATTCGCACTAAAGGTGATATTTTAAATGAAATCGATAATTCAATTTGGGAAAATATTCCAGAATATTTAATGGAAATATCATCTGTTTCTCATAAAGGATTATCAAACTTGGTCAAAATAATTTCAAAGACTTTAAACGAAATATAGAGGTAATTCTATATTTCGTTTAATATTGATTACTATGTTTCAGATTTATTACCAATTAAATTTCTAGAATTGATTAATCTAATAAATTACTATTGGAGGGGTGGCCGAGCGGCTTAAGGCGGCACCCTGCTAAGGTGTTTTAGGTGAAATATCCTAACGTGGGTTCGAATCCCACCCCCTCCGCAATAAAAGTATTTATATTTTACTTAGTATCTATGCCATGGTCATAAATATATAATTTTATGTCAAAATCAACAGTAAAAGTACGATTCGCGCCAAGCCCTACAGGAGAACTGCATTTGGGTGGCGCTAGAACGGCTCTTTTTAATTGGTTATTTGCAAAACACAATAAAGGGAAGTTTTACCTTAGGATTGAGGATACAGACCTCGTCCGATCGAAGGAAATATATACTAAACAGATATTAGATTCTCTTTCTTGGCTTGGCATGGATTGGGATAACCCTATTATTTATCAATCAGAACGACATCCTCAATATAAATCCTATCTAAAAAAATTATTTGATTCTAAAAATGTATATAGGTGTTTTTGTTCAAAAAGTGATTTACAAGATTCAAGGGACAAAGGAGATTATAAATATTCAGGAAAATGTCGAGATCTTTCAATGGAGGCGGTAAAAGAAAAATTGAATCAAAGTATAAGTTTTACATATAGAATCCATATCCCTGATGGAGTGACCAGTTATAATGATTTTGTTTATGGAAAAATTAAAGTAGACCATAATGAGATAGATGATTTTATTATAATACGTTCAGATGGCTCTCCAACGTATAATTTTACAGCTGTTGTGGATGACCATGATATGTCTATAACTCATGTGATTCGAGGTGAGGATCATTTAGCAAATACACCTAAGCAAATTATTTTATATAAATGTTTAGGATATGATGTACCAACTTTTGCTCATTTACCAATGATTTTAGGCCCAGATAAAAAAAGACTTAGTAAAAGACATGGTGCACCTGGTGTTCAATTTTTTAGAGATCAAGGTTATTATCCTCTAGTTTTGATTAATTATTTAGCCCTTTTAGGTTGGAATCTTGGAAATGATGATGAGATTTTTTCAGTAAATAAACTAATTGAGCATTTTGATTTAGCCGATGTTCATAAAAAGGGTGCTATTTGGGATAAAAAAAAGCTTAATTGGATCAGCGGTGAGCATTTAAAGAGGATGTCTACTGGTTTAATTTTGGATTCCATTAGGTCAATAGATCATGAATGGGGCAAAGGTCATGAAATATCTTATTTAGTTACTATTATTGAAATCTTAAAAATTAGAGCAAAATCACTCAAAGACTTTGTTGTCCAGTCAAGACCGTTTTTTGAAGATCCAGATAAATATGATAAAGTTGGCTTGAGCAAATGTTGGAAAGATGAATCAGTTAATAAAACTATACAATCTTTATTACTACAATTAGATACAATTACTGATTGGAAGAGCGAAGAGATAAACAAAATAATTAAATCATTTGTAGAGCAAAATCAGTTGAGTATGGGTAAAATAACGATGCCTATTAGGATAGCTGTTTTTGGATCTTTGTCAGGACCATCTGTAATCGAAATATTAGATTTATTAGGTAAGAAAGTTTGTATGGAACGGTTAAATAGAGCGTTAGATATATTACCTAAATGAATAGTATAAATAAACATAAAAATTTTATTCAACAGATTATTGATCAGGATAATCTAACAGGAAAATTTGATAATAAAGTTCATACAAGATTTCCACCTGAGCCCAATGGCTATCTTCACATTGGGCACGCAAAATCAATTTGTTTAAATTTTTCTATTGCTGATGAATATAGTGGTGAATGTAATCTAAGATTTGATGATACAAATCCAATCGCTGAGGAAGAGGAATTCGTACAATCTATTCAAGAAGATGTAAAATGGTTAGGATATGATTGGGGTAATAACCTTTGTTTTGCTTCTGATTATTTTCAAGAAATGTTCGAATATGCTATAAAGTTGATTGAAACAGATAAAGCTTATGTTTGTGATTTGAATTTTAAAGAAGTAAAAAATAATCGAGGAACTCTTAATGAATCAGGAAAAGAGAGTCCGTATCGCAATCGAACTATTCAGGATAACCTTGATTTATTTAAAAGAATGAAAAATGGTGAATTTCAAAATGGATCAAAGACATTAAGAGCCAAAATTGACATGGCTCACCCCAATATTAATATGCGAGATCCAGTCATCTATCGTATCCTTCATGCCTCCCATCATAGAACAGAAAATGAATGGTGCATATATCCAATGTATGATTGGGCCCATGGACTCGAAGATTCCATCGAAGGTATTACTCACTCATTGTGCTCACTAGAATTTGAAGACCACCGACTCATCTATGATTGGTTTTTGGAACAATTAAATGTATATCACCCTCAACAAATTGAATTTGCCCGTCTTAATTTGAGTTATACAGTATTATCTAAAAGAATGTTAAAAATCTTAGTTAACGATAATCACGTTGATGGTTGGGATGACCCTAGAATGCCTACAATATCTGGATTTAGAAGAAGAGGGTATTCTCCAGAATCAATTCGTTTATTTATGGATGAAATAGGTGTCGCAAAAAGAAACAACATAATGGATATCGCCAAACTTGAATCAACTCTGCGTGACGATTTAAATAAACGGAGCGAACGTAGAATGGGGGTTATAAATCCACTTAAGGTTGTTATTACTAACTATCCAGATGATCAGGAAGAATTATTGAACGCAATCAACAATCCTGAAGATGAATCAGCTGGAATAAGACAAGTTCCTTTCTCTAAAGAGATTTTTATTGAACATGATGATTTTATGGAAGAACCGCCAAAAAACTTTTTTAGGCTAGGCCTTGGAAGAGAAGTTCGTTTACGCTATGCCTATTATGTTACATGCAATGATGTAATAAAAGATAGTAGTGGAAATATCATCGAAATACATTGTACTTATGATCCGGAAACCAAGGGGGGACGCTCTTCAGATGGCCGCAAAGTAAAAGGTACACTTCATTGGGTTTCTTCAGCACATGCCATAAACGCTGAAATTCGTTTATATGATCGGTTATTTAAGGTTCCCGATCCAAGCATAGAGAGGGATTTCTTAAAAACATTGAACCCTAATTCACTCACGGTTATGAATGACTGTAAACTAGAACCTGATTTGCAAAATTCAATAATCGGAAAAACTTACCAATTTGAACGATTGGGATATTTTTGTAAAGATCAAAATTCTCAAGGAATACCCATTTTTAACAGAACGGTTCCTCTAAGAGATTCTTGGGCAAAAATAGAAAAAAAAGGTATTTAGTTAAAAAAGAATAGCATTGAGAATGGTAAGTAAAATCATCTAATTTGAAGGTTTATGCGGACGATAACTAAAACTCTTATTACTACATTACTACTAAATGTCGCAATTATTGGTGCGCCACCAATATTGAATGTGTATATAATTCCTTTCGATAATATTAAAAATGATGCAGCAATTGGTTGGCTTTCAGATGCATTAGCTGAAATGATTAATTCTGAATTAAGTAAGCATGATAGAATTTATCTCAAAGATCAATCAGGACTAGAGGAAGTCATGACAAATCGCGCACTTTTGTTACAACAAAGGCCAGGGACTAAGAACTTACTATTTCTTGGTAAGTATGAAAGAGCTCTAGATAATATTTCTATATCACTACAATTGATTGATATAACGACTTGGGATGAGCTAGATAAACGGAAGATACGAGGTACTTATAATGATGTTACTGGGATAAACAGATCCCTAAGAGAATCAATTAATACAATGATGACGCCATATCTGCCAAAGCCCGCTAAGAATCCTTACCCAACATTAACTGAAGGCAAGCGAATGCGAGAGCCACCTAGCTATGCGGAAAAAGCAATCAATATGAGTTCAGCAATTGATTTAGCTATCGATGAGTTAGAAAAAGAATTAGATATTAGTATTGGCGCTAGAGGTGAAGTGAGTGATAAAGATTTAAAAGAAGACAATGGTGAATGGGTTTTGGATTTTTCAAAGGATAATTATGAAGATAATCGCTCTGAAAATGATTTGAATACGACAATGATGATAGATGTGTTAAATAACTTGATGGAAAGCCCTTACCAAGTAAAATTGGATCGACCTCAATTCAATTATGATTCAAATAATAAAAAAGAGTTTCAAGTTGTTTTAAATGTTGATTATAAGCTTAAAGGTAATGTCATTAAAGATATGCTTAAATCACTACCATATTCTGGCTTAAAACAAGATGGAAGTCTAACAGTATTCTATTTTAATAAAGACAAGTATAATTTTCCAGCCGATATCTCTAAAAAGATTCAACTCGGAGAGTATAGAACTATACCAGTTATTCAACTTCAAGATTCTAATCAGAGACCTCTTGTTGTAATTGTAGACACTGCTGATAAAGCATTACATGATTTAACTAGTAATAAAATAATCTATAAACCATTCCACTTCTTTTCTCCATTAATGAATTTTACAGTTGGAGGATGGTCGATGCAAGTTGCTCTGGAAACTGTCGATATACCTGTAGAGTATATTTTTAACATGGATGTCACTACTGCGAATAGTATTAGTCGAATCAGTTTAAAATTTATACCTGAAAATGAATTAAATACTTATTTAGGTAAGTTGCTATAATTCTTACTGAAAAATGATAAAGAAATTTTTCTTTATTTTTTATCTTTTTTTATCTTTTTTGATTTCTCAAAATGTTTCTCCCAGCCTTACTTTGAAAAAAATGAATGGAAAATCCGTTAAATTGAGTGAGTATCTTAATAAAGGACCAGTCCTTATTAATTTTTGGGCTACTTGGTGTTCTCCATGCAAAAAGGAAATGGTATTTTTGAATCAATTTGAAAGGCGATATAAAGATAATGGATTATCAATTTTATCGATTAGCATAGATAGTCAAAAAAGTTTATCACATGTCAGAAGTTATATCCGAGCAAATAACTATACATATGATGTATTTCTTGATCCTAATAGGCAAGTATTTAAAAAACTAAATGGCAATTTAATGCCTACAAATGTATTGATTGATAAAAATGGTAAAGTCCTTTGGCGTCATTATGGATATATTCCAGGTGATGAGAAAAATATGGATCTAGAATTGCGTTCAGCTCTACAATTAAATCCTTGATTTCAAATATTATTTATTTTCTCCGATTTATTACTATATTAGTGCTCTATAATTTATTAAACGGGCAAATCAACATCTCTGGTACATCATCTATAGGATATGGTTCCAGTCAAAACAATTTCAGTTTTAATGACAATCTTATTGACATAAATGGGGATTGGAATAATTGGACAGGATGGTTACAACTAGAGCATGCTCAACCTCCACAATTGGGTCGAAGTTTCTCAGGTTTACGAAAAATTAGAGTTGAGTATATTAAAGAAGATTTTACTATAAAATTAGGGGATATATATGAATTTTGGGGTAATGGGCTAGCACTTAATATGGTAGATGATCAATCAATTGATTTAGATACAGGTGTTCGTGGCGGATTAATTCATTGGTCAGATAATGTTTATAGTCTTGAGGCATTAGTTGGCAATCAGGATATTTGGCGTATTTCTAACCAAGTATTAGGATTTAATGATCGCGTGCCAAATTATGGAATTGAGAATACGATTTATGGCCTAAGAGCTGGAACATTCTTTGGCCAATGGTTTATTGGATCTCATTATTTAAATGTATATGAGAAACATCCTGATGCAATACTTAAATCTCATCGTTCAATAAATCATAAGTTATTAGGAATTAATTTGAATTATTTCAGTGATAAATTTGATTTCAGTATGGATTATGTCAAAAAAACTTGGATAGAAAAAATAAAAAAATATGAAGGCATTAATACAAATAATGATTTTCTAAAGGATGGCAATGGTTTTTATGCTAATAGTAGTATTTATTTAGGCTCCTGGTCTATTGGACTTTCATATAAAAATTATTTTTTTGAAAAATTTTCTCCACAGGATAGATGGGACTTTGTTAATAATGTAGGTGGCACATTAACATTGCAACAAATGCCAACTGTGTTTAAACAACATAGCTCAGTACTATTAGGTAAGATTACCCATTTGATAGATTACAATGATGAATTGGGCTATAATTTCAGATTGGAGGGCCCATTAACGGATAAAATCATAGCTTCTGTGAACTATTCTAGATCAAGTCGACATAATGAGTGGGTTTTAGATAATGAGTGGGTTTGGCATGAAAAAAACGATAATATTTTGCTCCCATCAAAAGATAAAATGTATAATCCATTTGAAGAGTTATTTATTGAATTAAATGGTTATGCAATATCAGATAAATTGAATTATGTTATTGGAATTTCAACAACAAATGATGTAATTGATCTGTACACGAATCAATACAGTAATGAATTTCATTTTTTTAGCTATGAATTAGTAGATGCAATGACTATACCCACTCATTTCACGTATCTAATTAACAATCAATATAGTATAGATTTTACTTTTGAGTATCAGGAAATGAGAAGGGGAGTCGATAGTAGAAACGTTTCAAACATCTTTAATTCAAATTTCACTAAAGATAAACAGTTGAACCGGTTTATCGCTATTGGCTTAGGGAAATCGCCCAAGTGGTCTATGACCTTAAGTATAGATTATTCTAATACTGAAGAACTTGTAGTGATTGATAAAGTTAGGAATAAAAATTTGATCGAAGAAACACTCGACAACATTTGGGATACATCATTTGCTTGGGCGAGTATTGGCATGATTTATAATATCAATCAAAATCATCAGTTATCGCTGTCTTACGGTTCCCAACGTGGCGGAGTATTTTGTAGCAATGGAGTATGTCGATATATACAGCCTTTTGAAAATGGCTTTAAAATTGGGTTAATGTCAAATTTTTAGCTTATTTTTTTACAATGGAATATTTAAAGAAATATATTTTTCTATCATTTATTTTATCAAGTCTTTTTTGGTCATGTGAAGATAAACGCTCTTCAGCTAACCAAGTTCCTTCATCGATTGTAATTACACCAGTTAATTCAATCCTTAAACCAAATCAATCAGTTCAGTTATACTCACTTGTCATTGATAAGAATAATAGTGAAATTGATGAACCTGAAGTTGTTTGGTCTTCAACAAATGAATTAGTTGCAATTGTTAATCAAAATGGGCTTGTAACAACTAAATCAAAAGGGTCAGTAACTATAATAGCTTCTGTTGGAACTATCCAAGGCATGGCTGAAATAGTAGTTAGTATAACGCGCCGACGAGTTCTTAGTGAGATGTTTACATCAAGCACTTGAGGTCCATGTTCCTCCGCGGAGCGGAGCCTTCAGTCATCTCTTAAGCCTGGTACAGTTCTGTATGTAGGGGCAGCTTTAGATACCATGTGGCATCAGATTTTTTATCATGTTTGGTGGCCAGGTCAAGGTAATGACCCCATGTACCTTGCGAATACTGCAATGAACAGATCTCGAAATAACTATTATGGCAATAATTATACACCTCACATGTATACAAATGGTAAAGATTCAGGTTCTAACCCGAATAATTGGAAAGAAGACCCTAAGAACTATTTAAGCAAAGTTGGTATATATGATATTTCAATTAAAGGTTTACAGTCTGGGAATAGTATTGACTTTGAGGTGTCGAGTAGTTCTGTAATGAATACGGGTTCATCAACAAATATTAGATTATATATAGCAACTGTTATGGGATTAGTAAAATATCCCAATTCCCCAAATGGTTTAACAGAACATCATAATGCAGTTATAGAATTAATTACTGGCAATGAAGGAAAGAAAATGTCTTATATCTCTGGCGTAGATTATATTGAGTCATTTAATTGGTCTATGCCAAATAATTGGATTAATCACAATTCTATTAATTGGAAAAGTGAAGATATTAAGGTTGTAGCTTGGATTCAAAATTATAATAGTAAAGAAATCCTTCAGGCTGTCAGTTTTGATTTTGATTAATACAGTAAAAGATTTCCAGCTCAAATAAAAAACGTTTAATTTAGCCGCTCTTATTTAATAATAAATTATAATAATGCACCCGTAGCTCAACTGGATAGAGCGTTCGGCTACGGACCGA
>CAYRYZ010000029.1:0-19157 GCA_964428745.1 uncultured bacterium
TCTTCGAGTGCCCTAGATAAGTTCCTCGCTGCTAACTTTCTCCTTTTAAATTCTGCTCGATACATTCTTCCGGGCAACACAATAGAAATATATTGATCTGCTGCAATAATGTTAATCCCAATGCATGTTGCAATCGTTGTAATAATTAAGGATCCAGTTGAATTTGCAAATGTGAGAACTTTTTCTACTATTTTATTAAGGAGTTGTGCTGTTTCTAATACGGCACCAAAGGTTAAGGCGCAAACAACAAGCCAAATCGTATTCAACATACTTGCCATCCCACCGCGAGTAAGCAAATCATCCACCATAGGAACACCACTATCAAGAACAAAACCAGAGTGCAATGCTGTCCATACACCCGAGAGCATAGTAAGCGAGTTTGAGAGCTCAGGCTCATTTACAAAAGTAGAAACAACCTTAGGTTGCAATATGATTGAAAATAATCCTGCTAATAAAGCACCAATTAAGATCGTAGGAAAAGCTGGCATTTTTTTATAGGCTAAAATAAAAATCACTACTATTGGGACAAACGAAATCGCAGTAATATTAAAAGTATTTTGAAGCGTCGACTGGATCAGAGCTAAACCATCTGCATTTCCTTCAGCGTTACTATTTAATCCCATTATTAAGAATATGATCAAGGCAATTACTAAACTAGGTCCTGTTGTCCATACCATATGCCGGATATGTGAGAATAAATCCGTACCAGCTATCGCTGGAGCCAAATTTGTTGTATCCGATAATGGGGACATTTTATCGCCAAAGTATGCACCGGAAATTATTGCTCCAGCAGTTACAGCTGGAGAAAGTCCTAAGCCGGTCGCAATCCCCATAAGAGCAACACCTAATGTTCCTGCAACAGTCCATGAGCTACCAATACTAAGTGAGGCTATGGCGCAAATAACGCAAGCTGTAAAATAAAATATAGAAGGTGAAAGAATATTTAAACCATAATAAATCATAGCGGGTACAGTTCCAGACATAATTAAAGTGCCAATCAATGCTCCTACCGCCAATAGAATCAGAATAGCACTCATCCCCATGCCAATCCCTTTAACTATTCCAGTTTCAACCTCTTTCCAGGTATATCCATTTTTTATAGCAATAATTGCGGCAATACATGCGCTCAAGATTAATGCAATTTGGTTAGCCCCATAAGATGAGTCATCACCATAGAGATAAACCGAAAAAGATAGCATTATAATTAACACAACAATGGGTGCAATTGCATCTAGCATGGTAGGGTTTTTATGATGATCGGACATTATTATTCTCTAAATCTAGGGTCTCGTTTTTCTACAAAAGCGGATAATCCTTCATTTGATTCTTTTTTTCCAAATAATTGACTGAATCTATGTGCTTCTTCTTCAAGTCCATCTTGAGTTGATTTTCCATCTCCATGCCTTATACATGATAAAGATTCCGCTATAGCATCGGGCCCATTTTTTAAAATCTGGTTTGCTATTTCTTCGCATTTAGTTATTAGCTGATCTTGAGAAACAACGTGATTTACCAAACCAATTTCCTTAGCTTCAGATGATTTTACCATCCTTCCAGTTGTTATAATTTCATTAGCTAGACCTAAACCAACTATTTTTGGAAGGCGCTGAGTACCTCCCCAGCCCGGGAGTATCCCCAATAATACCTCAGGTTGGCCAAACATAGCATTATCACTACAGACGCGAATATGACAAGCTAAACTAATTTCACATCCACCACCTAAGGCATATCCATTAACAGCTGCTATAATCGGCTTGGGTGAATTCTCAATAGTTAAAGTTA
The DNA here is from genome assembly GCA_964428745.1 of uncultured bacterium. Taxonomy (GTDB): domain Bacteria; phylum Fidelibacterota; class Marinisomatia; order Marinisomatales; family TCS55. The sequence continues at coordinate 1,783 of CAYRYZ010000029.1, forward strand.
AACCCTGCCCTGCTTTAGCAAACACAAGTGCTTCATCAGGACCTATTTTTTGCATTTTTTTAATATCAGCACCGGCTACAAATGCTTTGTCACCCGAGCCTGAAATTATCATGACTCCAACTGATTTGTCATCTATACATGATCGAATAGCAGATTCTAATTCATTAAGGACCACTTCATTCATTGCATTCATAGCTTCAGGTCTATCAATGGTGAGCCTTGCAATATTGTTTTTAGTATCTTTAATTATAAATGACACAATTATTATTTCCAAAAAGTTCGCGTAAAGATTACCATTAAAGTAAAAATTTCGAGCCTACCTAGAAGCATACATACTGAAAGCATCCATTTCCCGACTGGATGAAGCAGGGCATAGCTATCTGTAGGACCAAATTCACCAAAACCTGGGCCAATATTTCCTATCGCTGAGGCTGCTGCGCCAATTGCGGTCTCTAAATCAAGGTTTAATGCCGTTAATGTTAAAGTTGTAAATGCAAAAATTGAAATATAGATAAGGAAAAAGCCCAAAGTATTTCTAATTACATCTTCACTAATGAATCTATCTCCGATTCGTATCGGTAAAATCGCCCGCGAATGAAGCATATGACGAGTTTCTGTTGCGGCATATTTTATTAATAATATAAATCTTGCAACTTTCATTCCTCCGCCGGTGGATCCGCCCATCCCACCAATAAACATAAGTACAATAATTAGGAACTGACATAAATAAGGCCAAATTTCATAATTCGCAGATGCATATCCAGTAGTAGTTAGTATAGAAACGGTTTGAAATAAAGATTTCAAAAAATTATCATGTGTCCAATATGAATTGGAGTAAGAAATATTAACGTAAACTATAGCAGTTATACCTAGAGCAATACTTAGATATGCTAAAAATTCAGAATCTCTTATATAGGCTTTTACATTACCCGTTAGTGCACGGAAATGTAGAGTAAAATTCACTCCAGCGATGAACATAAATAAAATAATAATGTAATGGATTGCTGGATTACTATAGGCTGCAATACTTGCATTTTGAGTACTAAAACCTCCTGTAGGCATTGTAGTTAATGCATGGCAAATTGAATCAAACCACGGCATACCAGCCAATCCGAGAAGTAGTGCTTGAATTATTGTTAGTCCAATATAAACCATCCACAACATTTTTGCTGTTTCTTTAACGCGAGGCCGTATCTTATCTGCAACAGGACCAGGCACCTCCGCCTTAAACAATTGGACACCACCAACGCCTAATAGAGGCAAAATAGCAATAGTAAAAACAATAATTCCCATACCACCAATCCACTGGATAAATGATCTCCAGAATAAAATACCATGGGGTAAACTTTCGATTCCATTTTCAAGATTTGGTAATGTATTCGGGTTGCCTATAATTGATGATCCAGTTGTTGTCACTCCTGACATCGACTCAAACCATGCATCAGTAAAATTTGGAATTGACCCGCTTAAATAAAATGGCAAAGATCCAGCTAAGGCAATTAGAATCCAGGCTAGCGAAACAATCGCAAACCCATCCTTGCTCTTTAATGATCGATTTTTCTTAGTTAAAAACCAAAATGGTAAACCAATAATAATACATATCATCATAGATTGAAAATGACCTGTCAAGTCTGGTTCATCATATCCCCAAGCAATTGCCATGGGTATTAGCATTGATAGACCAGTAATAACTAACAATGCAGAAAGAATATTAAGAATTGTTTTGGGGTTCAATCAGGCCTCAAAAAGCTGCCTTAATTTTGGAACAGCCTTAGATTTTGCAAAAACCAAAACAGTATCTTCTTCGGTTAACTGTGTTGCTCCCCTTGCTATTGTTAGATTACCATGGTGGTTAATCACGCCGACTATACTATCTTCAGGAAATTTTATATCTTCAAGAGGTGCTTTTGTCACTTTACTACCTGGTTCAGGACTGAATTCTACAACATCAATATCAATTTCATCAAAAGTAGTTACAGATTTTTCAGTTTGGTCACTACTGATTAGTCTTAGTATAGAATTGACGGTTGACATGTTTTTACTTAACACAGATCCAAATCCAATCTCATGAACTATCGGCATATACTCTGTTGTACTCACATGTATGACAACCTGTTTAACTCCTAAATGCCGAGCTAACATACCTGACAGTAAATTAGTTTGCTCGTTTTCAGTTACAGCAATAAAGCTATCTGCATCACCAATATTTTCAGCTTTTAGTAATTCAACATCAGTCCCATCGCCATGTAAAATCATAGTTTGTTTTAAATTTGAAGCTAGCCACTCAGCTTTATCTCTTCTACTATCAATCATCCGAACATTAATTTCATTTTCTAGTTTTTCCGCTATGCTTCTGCCAATTTTGCTCCCACCAAGTATAATTATTGATTTAGTAGGCGTAGTTTCCTTACCAAGCAAAGACATTAAAGTTTCAAGGCGTTCTGTTTTAACAATAAAATATGCTGTGTCTGACTGTTTAAATTCGAAATCAGCCCAAGGAACATGTGATTCACTTTCTCTTAGAACATTAATAATTCCAAATTTAAAATCACGTTCTTCTTCGCATACTTCACGAACAGTTTTCCCGACGATTGGACAGGTTTCATCTAGTCTAACTCCAATCATTTGCATCCTTCCACCTTCAAATTCTGTTGATTGAGTAGCATAAGAATGGCGAACAAGTTGAACAATTTCGCGGCAAGCTTCTTTTTCAGGATGTATAGCTAGATCAACGCCAAACTTTTCAGGTTTAATAATGGATTCTCTTGCTGTGTACTGCTGATTTCGAAGACGAGCAATAATTTTTTTTGCACCTAGTTCATGAGCTTGTTGCGAAGCAATCAAATTGACCTCATCCACTCGGGTAACGCAAAGAACATAATCTGCCTCCTGCACATTAGCTGCAGATAAATTATGAGGACTAGCGCCATTACCCTCTACCACGATTACATCAAGATTTTCACTAGCCCTTTTACATTTTGTCGCGCTTACATCCATGACCGTAATGTCATGATCTTCTTGGCTTAATGATTTTGCTACATGATAGCCAACTTCGCCTACGCCAATTATAACGATTCGCATAATGAATCCCTTCCCGTCAAAGCATGTATTTTAAATAATTTTAACAAATGATTTCCATTCTTTTATTTATTCATTCTCTCTATAAATTTTCGCCCCTAAAGAATGAAATTTTTCTTCAATTCGTTCATACCCACGATCAATATGATACACACGGCTAATATTCGTTCTTCCTTTAGCAATAAGTCCAGCAATCACCAGTGAGGCGCTGGCTCTAATATCGGTAGACATAACTTGAGCTCCCTTTAATCCCTTAACGCCTCTCACAATAGCAGAATTATTTTCTGTAGTTATATCTGCGCCTAATCGGTTAAGCTCTGGTACATGTGAAAAACGATCATGATATATATTATCAGTAATAACGCTCGTGCCATTAGATGTTGACATTAAAGCAATCCATTGAGCTTGGAGATCTGTTGGAAATCCTGGATAGACATCTGTGCTCATATCAACTGGTTTAATTAAATCACATTGATCAATGGTAATTGAATTTTCTGTAGTTGATAAATGGCAACCTACTTGGGACAGTTTATCTAAAACTGTCGATAAATGATTTGGGTCTACTTTTGTTAGTGTAATTCTTCCTAGTGTGGCGCCAGCAAAAAGAAATGTTCCTGCCTCAATCATGTCAGGGATTATTGATATGTCAAAGGGCTTTAACTTATCAACGCCAGTAATTATTAATTGATTTGTTCCTATTCCTTCAATATCCGCGCCCATTTGATTCAATGTTTCACACAATTGTACAATATGTGGTTCTGCAGCTGCATTGCTTATTTTGGTAATTCCATCAGCAAGTACTGAAGCCATAGTAATATTAGCAGTAGCCCCAACTGAGGCAACTTCAAAATGGATGTTAGCACCAACGAGCCTCTCACAGCGCGCGATGATATACCCATCTTTAAGAATAATTTTAGCACCAAGTTTTTCAAAACCTTTTAAATGATAATCTACTGGCCTTGGTCCCCAGGCACATCCACCAGGAAGTGAAACTCGAGCTTCACCAAATCGAGCTAATAACGGACCCATAACATAAAAAGAGGCACGCATTGTTTTTACTAAATCATAAGGTGCCTCTAGTGAAGTAATATTGGAAGCATCAATAGTTAAAGAATGGTTATCAAAATTGGAAGTAGCTCCAAGTAAGTTTAGTAATTTAAGAAATGTTCGCGTATCACGTAGGTCAGGGACTCGTTGTAATTTAGATTTTCCATCAACTAATAATGATAAAGCCATAATAGGTAGAACAGCATTTTTAGCGCCACTAATTTCAATAGATCCACTTAAAGGGTTTCCCCCATCAATTACTAATTTATCCATGAGCCTCCGTTCTGAATTGTTTTGCTGAGGAAATACTTTCAGAAGAAACAATATCACCACTAAACAACTCTGCAATAGCTTGAACTTTTTCTTTTTCAGATAAATAACGTGCTAAAACTTCAGTTTGGTCGTTAGAAATTTTTTTTGATACATATAAATGGTGATCAGCTTTGGAAGCTATTTGAGGTAAATGTGTAATACAAATAACCTGTTTTTCTTTGCTTAAACTACTTAGTGCCTCACTAACTTTTTCGGCTGCTTTCCCTGAAATGCCAGTATCTATCTCATCAAATACTAAAGTTCCCACTGGATCACTCTTTTTAAGAACAGATTTAATTGCTAGCATGATTCTCGACACCTCACCTCCCGATGCAATTTTAATAAGGGGCTTTGGATTCTCTCCTGGATTTGCACTAAAGAAAAATTCTACTTGATCATATCCTTTTGGCCCAAAAAGAACTCCATTATTTTCAAAAATAATTAGGCTATGTTCATCAAATCTAGTGCTTACTGATATATTAAATAGAGCACCTGGCATATTTAATTCAGTTAAGGCAGATTGAACTTCATCCTCAATAGTTTTAATTGATTTAGAGCGAACTTCATGAATCTCATCTGCTAATCGCTGATACTGCATTATCAGCAATTTCCTTTCTTCTTTGTTTTGAGAAATTTTTACATCTAGCTTGGTAAGCTGATCTAATTCATCTTTTGCTTCTTCAATAAATGACTGTACTGATTCTATTGATCCACCATATTTCCTCTTTAACGATTCAATAGAATGTAAACGCTCTTCAATCTCTTTTAATAAAGATGGGTCATCATCTATAGTCTCTGCATATTGTAAGAGGCCCGATGATGCATCTTGAATAGAAACCGCTGCCTGATCTATAGATTCAATAAATGGTTTAATTGATTTATCATAAAAGGATAATTTTTCAAGGTCCGTAATTGAAGAAGACAATTGACGATAAATTGAGTGTTCATGCTCAGTTAATGATTGATTTAGATTTCTAACAGTTGAAATCAATTCATCTATATGGTTTAAACGTTTAAATTTCTGACTTAAATCAATATCTTCATTAATCTGAGGATCAACTATATTTATCTCCTGCAATTGAAATTCAAGCAACTCTTTTCTAGTAGCTGCATTATCACTTAATTCTTTTAATTTTAAAAGTTGCTGATCAATTTTAATTAAATTATTGTAAGCGGATTCAATTTCTAATACTTTATTGTCTATTCTGCAAAATCTATCTAAAAAATCTATATGCGTATTAGAGTTCATGATAAATTGCTGCTCATGTTGTCCGTGAAAATCAGCTGCAGTTTCAACACAATCTCTAAATCGAGGTTCAGAAATTGGTTCATCATTAATAAAAGAACGCATACGTCCTGCTTTGCTAACCAATCGTCTATATATCAATCCACCATCCAAATCAATTTCTGCTTCAACAACTGCCTGATTCTGGCCACTTCTAACGTCGGTTTTTTCAGCTCTATTCCCAAGAGCAATTTGAAGCGCTTTCAAAACAATTGATTTACCTGCACCTGTTTCACCCGTAATAACCGTTAGTCCATCATTTATCGGTAATTCTAATTCATCAATGATGGCAAAATCTTTTATATAAATTCGTTTAATCATGTATCAGTATTTCCTGATATTAGCAATGCTCCAATGGCGGTTCCTATTGCATCAGCAAGCACATCAAATGCACTTGAAAATCTACCTGAAATAAATGATTGTAAAAATTCATCAATTGAACCAAAAAGTATTCCAAAAATAATTACTAGTATTACTGAATTAAGATTAACTTTTTTGAGACTCTTCATCGCAAGAACTCCTAGAATAAAATATTCAATTAAATGAATAAGCTTGTCCCAATTCAAAAGCCAAGTTTTCGGTAGAGCTTGAGCAGGTAAAGATGAAAGCATAAGAATTAAAGCCATGTAAAGGATAAGTAATATTCTAAAAGTTTTATAATTCATAATCTGAGAATAATTGTCCTATTTTATATAATAGATCGCTTGCAATCATTCCATGTTGACTGATTGACCTAGCCAATTGATCTCCTGCTTTTCCATGAATAAACATAGCAATTATCGTAGAATCTTCTAAAGTATATCCTTGAGCAATTAATGATGCTATTATTCCAGTTAATATATCACCAGACCCTGCAGTAGCAAGGCCAGGATTACCTGTTGAATTAACGTACCCTTTTGAATTATATGCAACTAAAGAAGGTGAAAATTTTGCCATTAGCACACCGGAATAAAAGTTCATAAACTTATCCACTTCAACTAATAAATTATTCCGAAGCTCCTGAGATTTTATACCAATCAAATTACTTAGCTCACCTAAATGTGGAGTAATAACAATATTAGGATTAATTTCCTGAAAAAGTGTAAGATTATTATAAAACAATCTTAGGCCATCCGCATCTATGACCATTGGTTTATTTATATTTTTTACCAATTCTTCAATTAAAATAACAACATCATCATAAGCACCTAACCCAGGCCCAATAACTATGACGTCACACCATTCCACATGATCCATAATTACATCATAATTATCTTTTGAAAAATGCCCGCGATTTTGATCTTCACAGAGTAGCGTCATCCCTTCAGTGATCTTTTCCTCGTATATTGCATTTAATGATGCTGGTGCGCAAGTTATTGTTAATCCTGCACCGCTTCTCAATGCTGCCATGGTAGATAAATAAGCAGCTCCAGTCATTCCTACAGATCCTGCTAGTATAAGAACCTTACCTTGTTGGTATTTATGTGTATCAGAATTTAATGGTTTGACTGTATCTTGGATATAATTATCAGTTATCTGATACCATTTCCGCCCACTCAACTTATCAATAATATTTGGAAAACCAATATCAACAGCTTGATTCTCTCCGCAAAATGATTTGCCCGGGTGTAGAACCATTCCAATTTTTGTTTTACCCATAGTAACAGTATAATTTGCTTTTATAGTTTGATTAGCAATTGCTCCAGTATCGCTATTCAACCCAGTTGGGATATCAATTGAGATTACAGTTTTATTATTATTTATCCATTCTACCCATTGAATTAATTGATTATTTAATTCGCCAGAAAATCCAATACCTAAAACTGCATCAACTACAATATCAAAATGGGTATCTTTAGATGGCAGGTCAAAACCATAACATATTTTAATTTCTTTTTTTAAACACTGATCGTGAAAACCTAGATTAGATTTAGAAAGGAATTGTGAATCAAATAAAGAAAAAATAACTACTTTATTATTTAATTGATCAAGATTTAAGGCTGTTGCAAATCCATCGCCACCATTGTTTCCTTTTCCACATACAATTGCAATGGACTGCATACCCATATCTTTAAATTTTGAGTGTATAAAGTCAGCAGTTTTCTTACCTGCCGTTGCCATAAGTGAATCATCGGAAATATTGTAATCTGACGTTGATAATCGATCTAGTTCCGTAGCCTGATTTTGTGTCAACAACCGCATTATTTTTCTAAAAAAGAAAATGCAATTGCGTATTCATCTTCATGTGAGATAGAAATTTTTATAGTTTTATAATTGATATTTTTTATATCAGAAACAACAGGTTCGCCATTATCCATCGAAATGATTTCAATTTGTTTTAAATCTATATTGTCAATGATTTTTGAAGATAATAAACATTTTTTTATTGATTCTTTAGCTGCAAAACGACCAGCAAAATGTATTGCTGGATTACTTTTGGAATCACAATAATCAATTTCATTTAAAGTGAATGTTTTATTCTTAAAACGAGCGCCATAATCGTCTAATAATTTGGCAACCCGCTTAACTGAAACAATATCCGTACCAATGAAAATTTTAGACGTTGTTTAACTCCTTGACTATACTAACTAGGTCATAAATATCATTGACATCCCAATCTGCGCCAGAATCAACAGTGCCAAAAGTATCACCATATCGTGCAAAAATTGTTTTCATACCAATTTGCTTAGCTCCAACAACATCACGTTCGGGCCAGTCCCCAATCATTAAAACTTCATCTGGACTAGATTGAAGAATATCTAATGCCATTTCAAATGGTTTTGCAGATGGTTTACGAACTCCAGTATCATCAAATGTTAATACTGGATCAAATACATGGTGTAAGTTTAAATAATATAATCGCATCCAAGCTTCACGACTTGGTGCATCTGACACGACTGATAATTGAATACCCATTTTTATCAGTTCTATTAGTGTTTTATTGACGTTTGGATAAACAAGTAGAGTAGCTTCTCTTGCTCGCCTATATGAAACGATGCCAGCAGCTAGAATCTTGTTACTAACTTTCCCTACAGTTTGGTTTAAATAATCATCGAAAACTTGCTGATTCTCCCAACCTTTTTTAATGTATAAATCAAAAATATCTTGGTACGCTTTTTTTTCATCTACATCTAATCCAGCTTCTATCATTGCTGTAATAGCAGCTTTTACAGCAAACTGTTTCATCTTAACAAAATCTAAAAGTGTATTATCTAGATCAAAGATGATAGCTTTAATCATAGCAATCTTAAGAAAATAAATAAATTAATTTTATTTTTCATATTTCTGAGGGTTTTTGACTTTATCAATTTCATATTCTGCCATCTTTCTCCAATCTCGATCATTTCTAGCTTTTTCAAAAGCATTTAATGCACCTGCCTTATTTCCTCTCCCGCCACACCACTCAGCTACACCTAGTTCAAACCAGGAGCCTCCAAATCGCGATTTTAAATCTGCACTCTTTCGTGCTGCTTCCTTTGCACCTCCACAATTACCATTAATATTATGAGCACTAGCTAATCTGAAAAAACTCATCGAATCTTTATCATTTAAAGCAACAGCCATTTCTAGACTTGAGACTGCCTGATCCCAGTTTTTTTCATCTGCATGGATAATTCCTAGATTTGAATATCCTCTAGCATAATTAGGATTAACAGTTACAGCCATATTTAATACTTGTTTAGCTTTTTCATAATTCTTCAAAACTATATATATATCACCCATAGCTCCATATGCCTTATCATATCCTGGATTTATATTAATAGCTGCTTCTAGAGCAGAAATAGCCCCATCTGAGTCATTCATAGCACTTTTTGCTAACCCAAGAGCAAAAAACCCTTTGTAAAATTGCGGATTTACTTCCAAAGCTTTTTCGTAAGATTGAACAGCAGCATCTTTATCGCCCATCTTTGATTGAATGACACCAACTTGATAATGTGCTTGGTAAAATGTTTCATCCACATCTAATACATTGCTATATGATAAAAGAGCGCCCTCTAGATCGCCACGTTTGTATGATTGATTGCCACTATTAAAATAATTTTTTGCTACGTTCTTAATTGCCGCTGTAGCCGTTTTATGTTCGGCATTTATTTCCATCGCTTTTTTAAAATATTCGACTGCATCTTTAAATTCTTTTTTCCTAAAGTGCACTAAACCCATATTGAATACTGATTCAGGATAATTAGGAAATTTTTCATAAGCAACACGAAAAGATTCAAAAGCATCATCAGCGTCACCATTTTTCATTGATCGAATACCTTTACTCATCAGAGTATTCAATTCGCTTAATCTTTCAAATTCATCTCTAAAACTTTTATTTTCAGGTTCAATCTCAATTGCTTCTTTTAATAGACTCCCTGTTTTCTGTAAATCTCCTTTGCGCATCGAGGTATGTGCCAAACCTAGATATGCAGGAGCAAAGGTAGGATCTGTTTGAAGAGCAGAATTAAATCCAGATTCAGCTTCACTGACTTTCCCGGCATCTAAATTCGCTTGAGCTGTCTCATACAGTTCGTTTGGAGATTGCGCAGAAGCAATTCCAATAAATAGTAATACAATTTTTAATGATTTAACCATCATACTTATTTCCTTATCATTTGTTTTCGTGCCGAAGGCCGGACTCGAACCGGCACGAGGTTTCCCCCACTGCCCCCTCAAGACAGCGTGTCTACCAATTCCACCACTTCGGCCCTTAATATTCTAAAATTATTTTTTCTCAGTATCTTCTATGGGAGATGTTGGAATGGACAATCCTTCTGAAGTTGGGACTAGCAAACCATCCTCTTGAGCTTTTTCAATTAGTGAGTCAGAACCAACGCTATCCGGTGATCCTAATAAGCTAATTAAAAGTGCTAAACCCATAAAAGCCACAGCTAAATAAGTTGTTATTTTACTTAAAGCTGTTGCTGCTGAGCGACCACCAAAAATAGCATTGGTAGTCTGCCCTCCTATTGATCCTGCTAGGCCGCCACCTTGGCTAGCCTGCATAAGAACGACTGAAACCAACAAAACACTAATAATAGCATGAATTGTAATTAAAAATCCTAACACAATTAACCTCTTTTAATATTATCTGTTACAAGTTCAATTATTTTACAAAAACTTTCAATATCCAAACTGGCTCCTCCAATAAGAAATCCATCAACTCCATTTGTATCAATTAAAGATCCCGCATTATCAACATTTACTGATCCACCATATAGGATTGGAATATTTTGTCCATTTTTTCCAAGCATATTTTCTACCATACTTCGAATTTTAGCATGTGCCTCGGCTACTTGCGCTTCAGTTGCTGTATCTCCAGTGCCAATTGCCCATATCGGTTCATAAGCCAAGATAAAATTATCGCCATTAATTTCACTGATACCATTTAGGCTATGTTCTAACTGATTTTGCAAAACCTTTTCAGTTTGCCTAGATCTTCGCTCATCCAATGTTTCGCCAATACAGAGGATAGCCTTTATTCCTTGATTTAAAACTGTATCAATTTTATCACGGACAAAATCACTAGACTCACCAAAAATAGTTCGTCTTTCAGAGTGTCCTAAAATGACATAATCAACAGATAATGACTTTAGCATTTGAATAGAAATTTCACCAGTATAGGCACCTTGTATTTCATGATGAACATTTTGAGCGCCAAGATAAAATGGAGAATTATCTAATAAATTAGCAATGGAAAATAGCGAAGTAAAAGGCGGGCAGAATATAACCTCAGCACTATCTTTATCCAATATACGATTTTTGACTTCATTGACAAAAGAGACGCCCTCATCGACAGTTTTATTCATCTTCCAATTTCCAGCTACTATTGGTTTCATTCTAAACTATAACTCCAATGCGTAAATTGAAGGCAAGTTGTTTCCTACTAACAATTCCAAAGATGCACCACCACCACTAGAAACATGTGAGAATTGATCTAAATAACCAAATTGCTTAATTGCTGCTACAGAATCTCCACCTCCAGTAATTGTTGTCACATCCTTTTCAGTTTCATCTGCAATTAGACTAGCTAATTTTTGTGTTCCATGGTGAAATCCATCTACTTCAAAAACACCCATAGGTCCATTCCAAAATATTGTTCCAGAGTTAGATATAATTTTTGAAAATAGGTCAAGGGTGCTTGGACCAATATCAAATCCACATTTACTAGTAGGGATATGATTGACATCATAAACTTTAGCATTTTTATTATCATCAATAGATTGTGCGCAAATAAAATCTTCAGGAAATAATAAATTTATTTTCCCACGGGCTCTATTTAATATTTTTTTAGCATTATTTATCATATTTAAATCAACCAAAGAATTACCTACATCAATTCCGCGAGCTAGTAAAAAAGTAAATGCCATTGCACCGCCAATTAAAATGTTATCTGCAGATCTTATGAAATGGTTAATCAAATCTAATTTGGTGTCAATTTTTGCACCACCCAGTATAACAGTCAATGGTTTTTTAGGTTTGGTGATTTTATTTGAAAGATAATCTAATTCGCTTTCAAAAAGTAATCCCATGCCTTTATTTAAAAAATATTTTGTTACTCCATTATTTGATGCATGCTCCCTATGAGCTGTTCCAAACGCATCATTGATATAGACTTCTCCGTGTTTAGCAAGTTTTGAAGAAAAATTCTTTTCATTTTTATCCTCTTCTGGGTGGAATCTAAGATTTTCCAATAAATGTATTTCTCCTGATCGTAAGCCCAATGTTACATCATGAGAATTTTCAGATATGCAATCATCTGAAAATTTAATGGGCATTTCTAATAAATCTGCTAATAGCTCGCCAACGGATATTAAACTCAATTCTGGAACAACTTTACCTCCAGGTCGACCTAAATGAGACATTATTATTATTTTTGCACCTGATTTTAAACAATGTTGAATTGTAGGTAATGCAGAAACAATACGGAAATTATCTGTTACTTTATTTTCTGAAATAGGAACATTAAAGTCCACCCGTAGAAGGACTCTTTTATCCTTTAAGTCAAATGATTTAAGAGTTTTGATCAAAAGTTCTAAATATTATGCTATTATTAGTTCTACTAAAGCACTAGGAATTTAATTGATAAACTTACACCAAGATAGAATTCTATTTATATCAATAGATGGCTTCGGTAATTTTCATTATGACTACAAACGGTAAAGCTTCAATTAATTTTCAAGATCTCATGCTTAATCGCATCCATGAAATTTTATTAGTGGCTAGCCCGTACGATGCGTTTATCCTTGAGGAAGATGGACGATTAACTCAGCAAATACTTTATGAGTATTTAGGCATGAATCTTTCATACGCTCCTAGAGTTTGGCATGCAAAAAATGCTAAAACTGGGTTACGAATGCTATCCGACCGAAGTTATGACTTAGTTATTGTTATGATGCGAATATCAGATATGGATCCAATAACTTTTGGTGAGAATGTAAAAGAAAATTTTCCCGATAAACCTGTTGTTCTATTATCCTTTGATGAGTCAGAATTAAGCGGATTGCCAATAGAGCGAATCAAAAAAGTAATTGATCAAATATACATTTGGTCTGGTAATGCTAACGTATTTCCTGCAATAATCAAAAATATTGAAGATCGAATGAATCTAAAGCGTGACTATGAAATCGCCGATATTCGTTCAATTATTATGGTTGAAGATAATCCACGTTATTACTCTATAATTCTTCCATTGTTATATAGGACTGCTTTAAAACATGCTAGAAATTTGATTAGTAAAAGCTTATCAGATACTGATCGACTATTACTCTTTCGCGCTAGACCAAAAATTATTTTAACATCCACGTATGAGGAGGCAGTAGAATATTATGATACTTATCGTAATAATATACTAGGAATTATCTCAGATATTCGCTTCCCGATAAACGGGTCAATGCACAAGAATGCTGGATTAAAACTAACAGAATATATAAGAAATAAAGATTCTGATATGCCTATAGTATTACAATCAACAAATTCAGAATTTGATCAGGTAGTTAAAAAAATTAATGCATCGTTTATCCATAAAAATTCACCAACTCTATTGCAGGATTTAGAAGATTTTATTGTAAACAATTTTGGGTTTGGTGATTTTGTTTTTAGAGATCGGAAAGGAAAAGAAATATCCAGAGCCAATGATCTCAAGAAATTCCAGAAAATTCTTAGAAAGATTCCATCAAACTCTCTTGAATACCATGCGTCAAAGAATCACTTCTCAAATTGGCTTGCCGTCCGTGGGGAATTTAATATAGCATCAAATTTAAGACCTGTTAAAATACGTGATTTCAATAACATAGATGATTTACGTAAAGTAATAATTGATGAGATAGAAGCAGGGAGACATGCTCGAAGCGAAGGACGTGTGGTTCAGTATAGTGACGATGTAAAAGATGAAAATATCAACTTTGTCCGATTATCTACGGGCTCACTTGGAGGTAAAGCTAGAGGATTGGCGTTCGCAATTAATTTACTCAACGAAACTAGCCTAAATGATAAATTTGCAAATATAAATATTCGAGTACCAAAAGTAGCTGTTATAGGAACAGATGAATTTGATTACTTTATGAATGAAAACAAATTATGGAAAATTGCATTTGCGAAAGATAAATCTGATAAATCTATTATTAACGCTTTTCTTAAAGGATCCTTATCTAAAAAAATTAAGTCAACGCTATCAAAATATTTATCAAATATAAAAAACCCTATTGCTGTGCGTTCATCCAGCTTGCTTGAAGATTCACAATATCAACCTTTAGCTGGGATGTATGCTACTTATATGTTGCCCAATGCTGACCAATCTAAATCAATACGTCTTGAAGAATTAAAAAAAGCGATTAAACTTGTATATGCATCAACTTACTTGAAAGAGCCTAAATCGTTGATCGAAGGATCCGTTCATCGTCATGAAGAAGAAAAAATGGCGATTATCATAATGGAGCTAATAGGCAAGAAACACGAACAACGATTCTATCCTTCTATAAGTGGATTAGCTCAAAGCTTTAATTATTATCCGGTATCTTACATGAAAAGAAAAGAAGGCGTTGTCTATCTTGCATTGGGATTAGGTAGAACTATCGCCGAAGGAGAAAAATCACTTAGATTCTCACCAAAGTATCCTGGAATTATTCCTCAATACTACTCTGTTCGCTCAACCATAAGTAATTCCCAAAATCAGTTTTACGCCTTAGACCTTAAAAAAGGAATGAAACAACTCAAAGGTGGATTAAGTGAGAACACGTCGATATTTGACCTAGATACTGCAGAAAAAGATAGAGAATTAGATTGGGCTGCAAGTGTAGTTACAAAAGCTGACAATGTCGTAAAGGACTCTCTTAGGCACGATGGGACAAGAGTTATAACATTCCCTTCTGTACTTAAATGGAAAACTGCGCCATTACCTGAATTATTAATGGATCTGCTAGCATTGGGTGAATCGTCTTTAGGATGCCCAGTGGAAATAGAATTTGCGGTTAACCTATTTAACCAAGAAGATAAAATGAATGAATTCTGCCTATTGCAGATCAAACCAATGGTAGTAGGAGGCCTTGATCGTATTCAGGAATTTGATTCAATTCAAAAACAAAATATACTTTGCAGAAGTAACATTGCGCTGGGGAATGGAGTAATTGACAATATTCGAAATATAATTATTGTTAATCCAAAAACATTTGATGCAGGAAAAACAAAATTAATCGCTAAACAAATTGAAAAGATTAATGAAAAAATGATTGATAAGGAAAAATACGTTTTAATTGGACCAGGGCGATGGGGTTCTGCTGATCCATGGCTTGGAATTCCAGTTGATTGGGATCAAATATCTAATGCTAAGGTTATTGTTGAATATGGAATGAAATCTTTCCCCGTAGATCCATCTTTTGGAAGTCACTTTTTTCAGAACGTAACATCAATGAGGATTGGTTATTTTACTTTAAATCACAAAAATAAATCAGATAGCCTTGATTTAAAATGGATTAATTCACAGTCAACTAAACAAAAAACTAAATTTATCAAGTGGATTCAATTAGAAAAACCACTAACTATAACCATTGATGGGCAAACAGGTGATGGAAATATCATTAAACCGTTAGACCCAGTTAAAGAATCCATGGATGAGCAGGAAACCTCCGGGATATAAAATTATATTTTTTTACTGCTAAACGACTCCTTGGTCGATCATCGCATCAGCTACTTTGATAAATCCCGCAATATTTGCACCCTTAACATAATCAATAGTTTTATCATTTGACCCATGATCAACACAAGCTTGGTGTATGCTTTGCATAATTCCATGAAGCTTCTGATCCACTTCCTCTCTACTCCACGATAACCGCATTGAATTCTGGCTCATCTCTAAACCAGATACCGCTACACCTCCCGCATTAGCAGCTTTTCCAGGACCAAAAAGTATATTGTTACCTAAAAATACTTCAACTGCACTTGGCTCTGAAGGCATATTTGCGCCCTCTGCTACAGCTTTACAGCCATTCTTTACTAAGGTTTTAGCATCAGCTTCGTTAATTTCATTTTGAGTAGCACATGGCAATCCTACCTCACACGCAACATCCCATGGACGCTTACCTTCCAAAAAGATTGCGCCATATTTTTCCGCATATTCACTTATCCTGCCACGTTTTACATTCTTAAGATCCATAATATATTCAAGTTTACTAGAATCAATACCCTCAGGGTCATGAATAGTGCCACCTGAATCAGATAAAGTTATTACTTTACCTCCTAAGTCATTGACTTTCTCTGTTGCAAATTGGGCTACGTTCCCAGATCCAGATATTGCTACAGTTTTTCCATTAATGGAGTCACCTTTGGTTTTCAACATCTCTTCAGTAAAATAGACACAACCATATCCTGTTGCTTCTGGCCTAATTAAACTGCCACCCCAATTGAGCCCTTTTCCAGTCAAAATTCCAGAAAATTCATTCATTATACGTTTATATTGACCAAATAAGTAACCAATTTCGCGACCACCTACGCCAATATCGCCAGCTGGCACATCTGTATCAGGGCCTATATGCCGTGAAAGTTCTGTCATGAATGATTGGCAAAAGCTCATAACTTCATTATTAGTTTTTCCCTTAGGATCAAAATCAGATCCACCTTTACCACCACCCATTGGAAGTGTTGTTAAACTATTTTTAAATACTTGTTCAAAACCTAAAAATTTTAGTATCCCCAAGTTCACGGATGGATGGAAACGCAATCCACCTTTATAAGGGCCAATTGCAGAATTGAATTCAACGCGGAATCCTCTATTAACTTCAACTTCACCTCTATCATTTCTCCATGGCACTCTAAACATTACAACTCGTTCAGGCTCTATTATTCTCTCTAATACTTTTGCATGAATATAATCGGGGTGATCTTTAAGAAAGTCCCATAAAGAGTCAACTACCTCATGAACTGCTTGGTGAAATTCTTTTTCACCTTGATTTTTAGCCTCGACATGCCCCATAAATTCTTCAACAGAATTATACATTGATACTCCTTTATAATTGACCACTTATATGATCTTTTAAAAGACAAAAACCGGCAGAAATTAAAATATAAAATGAATTTCCCATATAAAATTGTTTAAACAAAAATAAGTAAATGAAGGTAAATTTTCCTGCTTTATTATACTTATAATGGCGGAGTAGCTCAGCTGGTTAGAGCAGTGGAATCATAATCCACGTGTCGG
>CAYRYZ010000030.1:0-15973 GCA_964428745.1 uncultured bacterium
TTTCTATTCTTAACTCCAAATCATCAGCATCTTCATCAACGATAAGGTTTTGAGGGATTTCTAAGTCATATCGATCTCGAATTCGTTCAACTATAATATTTATCTTCTGCTCTAATTCAATAATCTTCAATTCATTTACCTTCATTTCTTCGATTAATGATTCTCGAGTTTGTTGTTCAGATCGAATCTTAGATTGAATTTCATCCATAGATTGATATGTTCCATTCACTGTCTCTCTCTTTAACTCCATTACAGATCGATCTTTTACTATTTGAGATGAAATTTTATTTAAATTCTTTTCCTCTCTTTTAATATTAGTTTTCAAAGACACTTTTTCCTTATTAAGAGCAGAAATTTCTTCAGCAATAGCATTGTAACGTTTTTGCAATTCTTGAATAGTATCTCCTGCAACACGTTTTTTTAGTTTTAGAGTGTCACGCTCATTCTCTAAGCTCAACAGGTCTATACGTAATTTCTGAATATTCTGCTGAAAAGTATCTCTTTCAGTTTGAACAGTAATTAGTGATTTAGAAGATGCAGTTATTTTATTTTTTAATTTTGATATTAGAGTTTCGGCTTTATTTAATCTTGGCTCTAATTCTTTAGTTGATTTTTCAAGGTTATCCAACTCTTTCTTAACATCTTTAATCTCTTGACGCAAATTTCCAAGACTGTCAATTGATTGTGATTGCTTAGACTGAACTTGAATAAGTTCTGAATCAGCAAGATGAAGGTCTTCTCTCGCTGTATGTAAAGCTTTTATATATTTTTCTACTTCTAACGATTTATCTTCAACAATCGTTTTTTGGGAATCAAGTTTTTTATTTGAAAGCTCAATGGCATTAGATATTGAACTAATTTCTTTTTTTAATAATTTAATCTTATTATTACGTCCTAAAACGCTACTGTCCTCATTTCCACTTCGGTGTCTTAATAAATAATTTTTCCCTGAATAGAGGCCATTTAGATCCACTACATCCCAATCTGATAAATCATATGAGTTCATTGCAATTTCAAGGTCATCAACGATTAAGAGATTGCCAACTAGCAATTGAGCGAGCCTTTTATACTCAGTTTTGATACCACTTAATTCATCAGCAACACCGATGATTCCTTTTCCTTTAGGTGGAAGTTTTTTTTGCTCAATTAAATGACTCATCTCCTTTAGTGGAAGAATTGACAAATTGCCAAATTGATTTGCTTTTACTGATGAAAGTATTTTAAGTGCAGATTTTCGATCTTTTGCTACCAAACAGTTCACCCATTCTCCCAATGCACTCTGAAATGCTAATCTATATTTATCTTTCATTTGGAAAAGATCACCAACTGTTCCTATAACTCCAGAAATATTTTCAGGAGAATTAAGTACATTCCTTACACCTTCCGGATATCCTTCTTTTTGCTCTACCAATTCATTATAAAAAGAAAGCTGACCTTCAAGAAATTCTAATTTTGAATTCTTAGTATGAACTTCCATTGAGGTTTCAGTCAACTCTTCTTTATGTTTTGTTAGAGATATCCGAGCATTTGATAATTTTGAATTAGTTTTTTCAAGAACCTTTTTTAGTTCAAAGTTTTTCTTATCTAGATTCTTTTGCTCTTTCTCCTTCACACACTGATCTGATTCTATATCATGAATCTTAATTTTTAAACGATCAATTACATTCTTCTTTTCTTCAATAAGTGAGTGAGTTTTATCTAAAAGAGATCTGTCATTAGCAATCTTTTGTTGAGCATCCCACCGATTGTTCTGAATAGATTCTAACTCTGACTGTGTATCTTCATATCGTTTTTGTACTTTTTCAAAATCCGATTTTTTTAATTTATATTCTTTTAATTGTTTATCTAACTGAGGGGTCAAAGATGAGATATCCTTTTCATATTGATCAGTTTGATTAGCTAATTCCTCATGTTTATCTTTATTTGTTATTGACTCTTTTTCTAATCGTTGAATATTAGAATCAGCCGATCTATCTTTTTCAGACCAAACCAAAATATTGTTCTGTGACTGTTCTCGATTCTCTTCTAGAGATTGAAGTGAAGTTTGAAGAACATTTAATTCTGATTGTTGTTCACCATAAAGAGTTTTTAATTGATCTAATTCCTTTTCATGTATTGAGGTATCTGTTTTAGCCTCATCTTTTAAATGTTGAGAATCTTTAACTCTTTGACTTAATGGGTTAATTTCAATTTTGTAATCATGTATTTTTATAAAAGCCAAAGAAAGTTCTTTTTCCTTTAACTCATCAGAAAGCTTTTCATGTCGCTTAAATCGTTTTAATTGAAGATTAAGATTATGAACTTTTTGTTCAACCTCTTGAACAATATCATTTATTCTTTCCAAATCCTGTTGAACCGCATCAAATTTTCTTAATGCAGAACGACGCTGTTCTTTGTATTTGTTTATCCCAGCTGCTTCTTCAAACATGCGCTTTCTATCATCTGCAGTCTCTGATAAAATCTGCTCAATCATTTTTAACTCAATTACTGAGTAAGCATCTGAGCCCATACCAGTATCTACAAATAGATCATGAATATCTTTAAGTCTACAAGGAGTACGATTAATATAATATTCAGATTCTCCATCACGATAAACTCTACGACCGATCTCTATATCATTATATTCTAAAGGAAGCTTCCCTTGATTATTATGAACGGTTAAAAAAGCTTCGCAAACTGAGAGTGGCTTTAGACCGTCAGCTCCATTAAAAATTACATCTCCCATTTTCCCAGAACGTAAGACCGAATATTTTTGCTCACCCAAGACCCAACGAATTGCATCAACTATATTAGTTTTGCCACATCCATTAGGACCTACAATGACTGTAACACCTTCGCCAAATTTCAGTTTTTCTTTTTTAGCAAAGGATTTAAATCCATGAAGATTAAGTTCAGATATATACATTTACGAGGTTAATAATTTGAATAAATCTAATAATTTTATGAGGTGAAAACTATAAAGATAATGATGTTATTATGATATTTTTATAATAAAAATTACCATAATTATATTATGACTTAGCCAGGTGGCCAATGCAATTGGCGCCCGCCCATTACATGCATATGAATGTGATAAACGGTTTGACCTCCATCGCTATTTGTATTAAAAATTGTCCTATATCCAGATGATTCAATGTTCTCAATTTTTGCAATTTCCTTAGCTGTAAGAAGTATTTCACCTGCCAAGTTTTGATCACTTATATCTAATTCATTGATTGAGCGAATATGTTTTTTAGGAATAACTAAAATATGTGTGGGAGCTTTAGGATCAATATCTCTAAAAGCAATTAATTTATCATTCTCATAAAGCTTATCACATGGAATTTCCCCAGATACAATCTTACAAAATAGACAATCACTCATATCCATCTTCCATAATCTGATTAACATTAGCAATAGCAACAATCGCAGCTGATTCACTTCTTAAACGTCTTGAACTAAGGTTCACCAATTCAATTTTTGCATCTTGAAATTGATTTAATTCTTTATTTGAAAAGTCTCCCTCAGGACCAATAATAATATTAATGGTTTTCTGATCATCTGCAATAACATCACTCATCAAATTTTTGCCATTCATATAGCAAGCAATAGATAATTCACTATAGTGATCTGATAACCAATCTGAAAGACTTCTAGGCTCATAAACTTTTGGGAACAGACTGCGGCCTGTTTGTTTGGCTGCAGCAATAATAATTCTTTCTGCACGATCACGATTTAACTTGGTCTTAACGCAATGATCCAATAAAAGTGGCTGGATGGTTTTTACACCCAACTCTGTAGCTTTTTCTAAAATAATGTCCATCCTATGACCTTTTATTAATCCAATTATAAGATTTACGGAAAAATTTGACTCGCCATAATTGAGATATGAATCAGTAATAAGACCTGTGACGTATTGATCATTAATAGAGTCTATAGATCCTTGGTGTGCAACACCTAAACCATCTAATAACCATATCTCATCACCTATTTTACCACGAAGAGATTTAATAATGTGATTCGATTCTTTTTTTGAAAGGGTAAAACTATTTTGATTTATTTTACTAGGATGAACGGTAAAATAATTCTCTTGCATTATCTTCGGCGGCTAGTACCAAAGGTAAATGTCACATTCATTGTAGTACCATCATAGTTTGATCTACCATCTATTGATCGACCCATTGGTAAAAATTCATAGCCGATTGATGGAGATATGGTAGCACCACTCATTTGTAAAAATGCTACTCCAAAAACAATTTGTCCACCGTAGGAAGTATAACTAGGAGCATTTTTCCATCTATTTTTAAACTTACGAGAATCTTCATCTCCATCTATAGCAAAATTTGGACCCAGTTTCAATTCAACAAAAGGTGAAAAGTTATTAGCAATTTTACCTTCAAATGGTAAATATCTAATTTTAGCATAAATAGGAAACATAATTAAAGCCTTATCGCCAACATTAAATGAGTTACCAGTGTATGGATTATAAACGGGTAATTCCGTATCATTTTTAATATCAATAAATCGAAATTCAAACCCGTAAAACATTGTTTCATTTAACTGCCAGTCGCCAGAAAAATGGAAACCCGAGCCCCATGTACCTGTAGCAAAACCTAGACCGCGTTTTAATTGAGAATGAAGAGGACTACACAATATAATTAAAGATAAAATAATTACTGATTTTTTCATTATACAATATAATCTTTTTTCCTAATACGGTCTATCTTTTGCCAAGTTTTTTCACTAGAAACTAATCTTTCTACAATTTTATCATTTAAGATCGATTTTTGGAATATTTCATCAACATCTGAAACTTCAAAATTTGTGTACCAAACCCCCAAAGGATATATAACAATTGAAGGCCCTACTTCACAAGCGTCTAAGCAACCGCTTTTATTAGCTCGAACTTTACCTTTTAAACCATGCTCATTTATCAAATCAATAAAGCGCATTCGAATTTCTTTACTTCCAACCCGACTACAATCACCTTTTAGGCTAGAATCTGGTCTCTCATTTACACAAATAAATATATGTTTATCGTACTTCATTACGGTAAAAGAATGATTTTACCAATTTGTTGTCCATTTTCCAAATGATCATGGGCCTTTTTCACTTCGTTGAAACGGAAGGTTCGATCTATAACAGGTTTGATTTTTCCTGCTGATACTAGCGACAAACATTCATCGAAAGCTGCTACATTACCCATCGTTGAGCCTAAAATCGTCTGCTGTTTAGAAAATAAATGACGAATGTCAATACCAACTTTTGGTCCCGTTGTTGCACCGCAAGTGATCAATCGACCGCCCTTCCCAAGAATGCGCATACTGATTTCCCAAGTAGCCTTACCCACATGTTCAAAAACAACATCGACACCACGCCCCTCTGTGAACAATTTAACTGATTTTGCAATTTCATCATTATGATGATCAAGAACCAAATCTGCTCCGATTTCCGCTGCATGGTTACGTTTTTTCTCAGTACTACCGGTTGCAATAACGCGGCATCCTTTTGTTTTGGCTATTTGAATCGCCATTGTCCCTACACCTGAATTTGCACCCCATACTAAAACAGTTTCACCTGGTTCAATTTTTGAGCGATGAATTAGCATGGCGTAAGCCGTTTGTGATG
Organism: uncultured bacterium; assembly: GCA_964428745.1. Lineage (GTDB taxonomy): Bacteria > Fidelibacterota > Marinisomatia > Marinisomatales > TCS55. The sequence continues at coordinate 5,608 of CAYRYZ010000030.1, forward strand.
TCAAAGGAAATGCTGCTGCTTCCTCGAAGGATATATGTTCTGGCTTTAACCGTACATTTCCTTCCGGAACCGCAATATACTCACAATAAGTTCCATCTTGGGTTTCTCCAAGAAAACCTATTGTATCGCAGTAATTTTCCTGCCCACGTGAACAAAAACGGCAATGGCCGCAATAGATAAGTGGTTGAATACAAACATTATCACCGACTTGGAATTGGGTGACATCATCTCCAATTTGAGTAATTACGCCAGAGCCATCGCTTCCTAAAATCATTGGCAAGGGTACGCCTGAAATGTTCCTCCGTACCCATAAATCCAAATGATTCATTGCAGCGGCTTTTACCTGGACAAGGACTTCACCTATTTTTGGTTTTGGTTCAGGTGCAGATTCGTATTGTAGAATCCCAACATCACCATGTTCATGAATACGAACTGCTTGCATTAATTCTTATTATTCGAAAAAAACTTGCTATCTAAACTATATTTTCCTGGGCCAGTAAATGAGATTGTTAAAAATATTGAAAAATAAATCAATGCACTTTCAGGATTCCCAGTCCCAGTAATATGATACAAAGCAGCAACAAACATGGTTAATGAGAGTAAAACTGCTGCTGGTTGAGTAAACAAACCTAATAAAATTAATATTGCACATGCAGATTCTGAAAAAGAAGCTAAAAACCCAAACATCGGGTTTGCAAAATCAATTAGATCTCCAAAATATTTGGTAAAAGAATTGCCGAGCTTTGACCATTTTTCTGGATTAATAATTTTATTCAATCCATGGTTAGTTAACATATAATAAGATGGCAATATTCTTAATAATAATAATCCGACATCATAACACTGCACCTTTCCTGTAATATATCTTACAAGAGCATTCATTCTTTACCTTCATTAATGTCTTCATAATCCGCATCAGTAATATCAAGATTTTTATAAGATTCTTTTTGTCTAACTGATTTACCGCGTAAACCTGAAAATATTTTTGATTCTTTCAACATTATATATGCTATATAAGCTATACCAATATATATGATTATTTTAGTAATCATACCTAAATACCCGTGGTTGGGTTAAAAAACTTTGTACCAGTAACTGGTTGACGAATATAGTTGATCATCTCTTCTAAGTCTTGATGATTATTAACAAAATCAATATTGTTTGTATTAATTATTACTAGAGGTGTATCCTGATAACGAAAGAAATATTCATTGTATACTTGATTAAGTGCATCAATATAATCTTCTGAAATATTTTTTTCAAAGTCTCTACCTCTCTTGGCAATATTTTTCATAAGAGTTTCCGTATCAGCTTGAAGAAAAATAACTAAATCTGGATGGATGACATTTCTTTCCATCATATTAGCAACAGTATCATAAAGAGACATTTCTTTTTCACTAAGGTTTAACGAAGCAAATAATCTATCTTTTACAAACATATAATCTGTAATCACCAAGTTCTGAAACATATCAACTTGACGAAGATCTTGTTGTTGCTGGTATCTTTGCAATAAAAACCATAACTGGGTCTGAAAAGCATGTCGCTCGGGATCTTCATAAAAATCTGATAAGAAAGGGTTATCTTCAAAAGTTTCAAGAACTAATTTTGCACTCAATTTTTCCGACAGAAGATTTGCAAGGCTTGTTTTACCAACTCCAATGGTTCCTTCAATAGCTACATAGTACAAATTTCTCATGCGGTCTTTTCTAACTTATAATTTTTTACATTTGAATTGTCAGGGCAAGCATTCAATAATTCTGATACGCTCCTACCAAAATCTTGAACCATAAAATTTGGAGCAATTTCCTCCCATGGAACAAGTACAAACTTACGAGCAATTAATTCCGGGTGGGGGATTTTTAAATGATTCAAATCAATTGATTTCGTTTCATATGCTAAGATATCAATATCAATGACCCTTGGTTCATTTTTTTTATGATTAATTGGACGACCTAGCATCAGTTCAACACCTTGACATACCTGAAGCATCACTTCAGGGTCAAGATCAGTTTTAATTTCGACTACAGTATTTAAAAACTTGGGTTGATCTAAATTATATAAAGGATCAGTTTCATAAATAGAAGCTGTTCGTACAACTACAATTTCTTCACGCACATCAAGGGCAGCAATAGCAGAAAAGATATTTGTCTCTCTATCTCCAATATTTGAGCCAATCCCAAGATAAATTAATTCAGGCATAATCTTCTTTAGTTCGCTTCAACTCAACTTCTACTGTATCTAAAACCCCTTTGACTGGAGCCTGTGGTTTTCGAACTCGAACCAAAATTGAATTAATTGGGAAATTAATTAAGATGTCCTTCGCTATAGAGTTTGCGAGAGCCTCAATCAAATAAAACTTATCTTTATTAACGCAAGTATTAACAGTCTTATATATTTTTTCATAATTAACAGTATCATGTAATTCATCTGAATTACATGATACTGTTAATGAGAGCTGCATTTCCACATCTACTTCAAATCTTCCACCAAGATGCTTTTCAGATTCATCCACCCCATGAAATCCATAAAACTGCATGTTTTTTAATCGAATAGTGTCCATTTGAAAAAGAATTTACTCGGTGGAATATTCGTTAGTCAAGCTGAGGGATTAAATTATAAACTATTTTTCCAAAAGAATGGAAATTTTAAAACCTCCATAATCACTATCTGGAAGTTTATTGGGTATTCTATACTGTTGGTTAGTCAAAATAGAAAAAATATCAGGATCTCTTGTTTTAACTTTTTCTCGTGTATTTAATTTAATACTCAAAGTTCAATCACGTTATATCTGATAATTCATAACTAAAATTTAATTAAATAAAAAACCCGCTATTCATAAAATAGCGGGTTTTATTTTTATTATATTTGATGAATAATCAACAAATTACATCATTCCACCCATGCCACCCATTCCTGGATCCATTGGAGGCATTGAAGGAGCTTCCTTCTCAGGAATCTCTGTAACAGCTGCTTCAGTGGTCAAAACCATACCTGCAATTGATGTTGCATTTTGCACAGCTACACGAGCAACTTTAGTTGGATCAATAATCCCAGCTTTGAACATGTTTACATACTCACCAGTACGTGCATCATAACCATAGTCACCTTTACCCTCACGTACTGCCTGCGCAACTATTGAAGACTCAACTCCTGCATTTGAGCAGATTTGTCTAAGTGGTGATTCTAATGCCCGACGTACTATATCGACACCAACAGCTTCTTCATCGTCAACTTTAACTTTATCTAAAGCAGAAATTGTTCGAAGCAAAGCCACACCACCGCCAGGAATAATTCCTTCTTCAACGGCTGCTCTTGTTGCATGCAATGCATCTTCAACTCGAGCTTTCTTTTCTTTCATTTCTACTTCGGTTGGAGCGCCAACATTAATTACAGCAACACCGCCAGATAACTTTGCTAACCTTTCCTGTAACTTTTCACGATCATAATCAGATGATGTTTTATCAATCTGGACTTTGATCTCGTTGATTCTAGCTTTAATACTATCTTTAGTACCACTACCGCCTACAATTGTTGAGTTATCCTTATCCGATACAACACGTTTACTTGTACCTAAATATTCTATTGTGGCATTCTCCAGTTTGTATCCTGCATCTTCAGAGATCACAGTTGCACCTGTTAGGACAGCAATATCTTCAAGCATTGCCTTACGTCGGTCACCAAACCCAGGAGCTTTTACTGCGAGGACTTTGAATGTACCACGAAGTTTATTTACAACTAATGTTGCCAATGCTTCACCTTCTACATCTTCAGCAATAATTATTACAGGCTTACCTGTTTGAACAACCTTCTCTAAAAGTGGGAGTAGGTCTTTCATATTTGATATTTTCTTATCATAAATCAGAATGTATGGGTCTTCCAATTCAGCTTCCATATTATCAGAATTAGTTACAAAGTATGGTGATAGATATCCTCTATCAAATTGCATACCTTCAACGGTTTCCAAAAAGGTTTCAGCTGTCTTCGACTCCTCAACTGTAATCACACCATCTTTGCCAACTTTTTCCATAGCTTCAGCGATTTTTTCTCCAATCTCACGATCATTATTAGCTGAAATGGATCCTACATTAGCAATCTGCTCTGCATCAGGCAAATCTTTGCTCTGAGTCTTAAGAGAATCAACTACAGCAATAGCTGCAGTATCAATACCACGTTTTATTGACATTGGATTTGCGCCAGCAGCAACATTTTTCAATCCTTCTGAAATTAAAGCTTGAGCTAGTACTGTTGCTGTTGTTGTTCCATCACCAGCAACATCAGATGTCTTAGAAGCTACTTCTTTAACCATTTGAGCCCCTACATCTTCTAATTTATTTTCCAACTCAACTTCTTTAGCGACAGTTACACCATCTTTAGTTACCGTAGGTGCACCAAACTTCTTTTCTATAACAACATTACGTCCTTTAGGTCCAAGTGTTACTCTTACAGCGTTAGCAAGTTTATCAACACCAGCCATTAGGGCATTACGTGCTTCGATATCATATGAAATTTCTTTAGCCATTATGATTTACTCCTTAAAGCACCGCGAGAATATCACTCTCGCGCATGATTAAATATTCAGTTCCTTCAAATGAGAATTCAGTACCACTATATTTTCCATAGAGTACCCTATCTCCTTTTTTAACTTCCATTGCAACAGTTTTTCCAGAATCTGAAGCTTTTCCTGGTCCAGCTGCAACAACAGTGCCTTGTTGAGGTTTTTCCTGCGCAGTGTCAGGCAGAATAATGCCCCCAGAGGACACATCTTCAGCCGGTGCAGGTTCTACAACAACACGATCTGACAAAGGCTTTACTTTAGGTGCCATTTTGTATTCTCCTATTGTGTTTATGTTTTAACATTTTCTTTTAATTATTAAATTGATATATACATACCTATATGCAGCGCGGAATTTATATAAATTGAACCACATTTCAATGATTTTTAGCAATCTAGTAGTAAGAGTGCTAAAAAATATAATAACTATTTACCAGTACTACCGAACCCACCCTCTCCACGAGTACTTTCAGAAAGCTCATCTACTAATTTGAAATGGATTGGAGAACCATCCATTGCAACTAGCTGAAAAAGTCGCTGACCCGGCTCAACGGTATAAGATTCTTTCTTTATATTATCAACTACTGCCATAATTTCACCTCTATAACCCCCATCTATAAGTCCTATAGAGTTACATAATCGAAGAGGTGTTTTCGCAATACTAGATCTAGGCATAAGTAAGTATGGTCGTCCATCCTTAGTCTCACATGCAATTTGAAGATGAATTAATGTTGTCTCATCAGCTTGAATTGTTTGTTGATTAATAATATAGACATCTAATCCTGCATCACCATCATGGAAATGTCCATGATTCTCATAAAGTGTTTTTACCTCAGCATTAAATGGTTTGATCTTTAAATTCATTTAACAGTCTCTTTTTTTAACGTGTTACCAAAATAATATATTCCAATACTTATAATAACAATACCAAAACCAATTAAAGATTCAAATGGCTGTATTCTAAAAGTATAAAACAAAATCCATGTATTCAAAATAATGAAAATCGCTGGGGTAAAAGGATACCCCCATACCTTATAAGGCCTATCCAATTCTGGCTTTCTAATGCGAAGTACAAAAAGTCCTAATACTGTCATCGTTGTTGATATGATTAAAGAAATTCCAGTGTATAGCAATACTTGTTCGAATGATGATGATAAAATAAATATCATACAAATTATTAATTGTACACAAAATGCTATAACAGGTATGCCTTCATCGTTCTTCTTGGATAGAAAATGGAGATATTTATGATCTTCTCCCATTACCTGCATTATTCGAGGTCCTATAAAAATATAGCTACTTACAGTTGAGATCAATAGGATGGCAATACCTAACCCAACAATTTTTGCGCCAACTTCTCCAAAAATATTTACTCCAGCAATATATCCTACTTCTAATTCATTGATCATTAAAGATTTGGGTGTGGAGTATAGAAAAACATAATTCAATAATACATAGAGTACCATAACAAATACTGTACTTAATAATAATGATTTAGGAATATTTATTTTTGGATCGACTATTTCTCCAGCAATATATACACTGGAATTCCATCCTGTATAAGCATAGGATACCCAAACTAGACTGATAGCAAAACCAGAACTAAAAAGAAGTTTAATATCACCAACCTTAGGAAATATACTAATATCTTGAGGGTTTGTATTTATCAAACCCATTATAATGAACAATAGTATCAATGCAATTTTAATAACCGTTGTACCATCTTGAATGAATGTTCCTATTCTAATTGAGTTCCCATGAATAAGATGAAATATAATTACAGAGGATGTTGCTATAATGGTGGCATTCAATACTGGAAATACAGCTGATAAATATTTACCAAGTGCCATAGCCGCCAGAACAGCCGGCGCAGAAAATCCAACAGTCGCAGAAACCAAGCCACCTGCAAAACCCAATGAAGGATGTATACTCTGTGATAATAAATGATACTCACCTCCTGAGCGAGGAAGAGCAGCAGCTAATTCACTATAGGCAAGAGCTCCAAAAAGTGCAATAAAACCACCAACAACCCATAGCATTAATAAGGGAAAAATAGATTGAAGGTCATTAAGCTGAAAACCGAGGCTCGTAAAAACCCCTGTTCCTATCATAGATGAGATTACAAAGGCTGAAGCGGTCCATATAGAAATATGACGTTTATTCCTTTTTGATTGCCTCACAATTAATTTATACTGCTCGAATTTTAACGATAAGCATTATCCAACCAGCAATGAATGCTAAACCTCCTAAAGGAGTAATTGCACCCATCCAGCGAGTTCCTGTCAGAACCAATAAATAAAGACTCCCAGAAAAAATTAGGATGCCAAAGGTTAATAAAATAGCAGGAAACTGAATTACATCTGAACTATAATAAAAACCTAAAATTCCCATTATAATAAGGCCCAAAGCATGATACATATGATAACGTACACCTGTTTCAAAAATTGCCAAATCTTCAGGCGAAACTCTACTTTTTAAAGAATGTGATCCAAAGGCACCTATTAGTACTGCAATTGCTGCTAGCAAAGAGCCAACAATAATCCAAGTCTTCATACTTCTTTATTTTTATGTATCAAGGTATGAATTGGGAAAGGAATTTCTATATTTTCTGATTGATATCTCTTATGCAGTCTCCTTACGAATACATCAATTATAGGATGTTGATCTCCATATTTTTCACCACTGAAGTACACTTTAAGATCTACACTAGATGGACCAAACTGAAAGCAACGAACTACAGGAGTTGAATCTTTTTTTGCACCATCAACATCTTTAATAACACTTTGAGCTACATCCTCTGTGACCTTAATAACATGGTCAAGGTCACTATCATATGAGACTCCAACTGAGACACGGATTGAAAAGCTTGGGTCACCTTTATCATAATTTTTAACAATCGCTGCTGAAATTTTTGCATTTGGAACTGTGACAATATTATTTGTCCTTTCCATAAGTGTCGTATGCCTCCACGTTATATTTTGGATATATCCCATATAACCTGTATCAAGTTCAACAAAATCTCCAGGCTTTACTTTCTGTGATAACAAAATATGTAATCCAGCAAAAAAATCAGATAAAGTATCTTTCAATGCAAGTGATACTGCAAGCCCACCAACACCCAAGGCTGTAAGTAAAGGAGTAATAGAAATACCAAGTGACTGAAGAATAACTAAGACTCCAACAGATACAATAACAATACGTGCTAAATTTATAAAAATTGTTGTTGATGGAAGGTTTGTGCCCTGCTTTTCTGCCCAATAGTTCAGTAAGCCAACTCCAATTTTAGAAGCTGCTAAAGTAATAGACAGTATCAATATTGAAATAATTATTTTGCTTATATAATTATGATAAACTGTGTTTAAAAATGGTATATCAGTAGAAGCAATATTTAACGCAACTAAAAAGAACCATAAAACAATATGAGATTCAATCGCTTCAAAGATAACATCATCACCTTTCCATTCAGTTCTTTCTGTTAATTTTTTAATTCGATGATGAATAAATTTTTTAAAAATCCAACCCATTATTACACCTAACCCAACAGTAGTTAATGGGAGTGCATATGAAACGATATAGTCTAAAACTTGTTGATTCATGGATGCAAAATTACAATCTTTGAGATTGTTTATTCATTGGTTTCATAAGTTATTTCATGAGATATGATCTTTCTGCCATCTACAAATAAATTTATTATTGTTGGATTCCTTTGATCGTCAAACCACCATTCCATTCCATGCTTCTTTTCGCCCTTGTAGATACACTCATATTTTATATCTCCTGATAAAAAATAGTCACTATCAATGCGAGTCCCTGTTATAAATAATTCTTCAGTTTCTTCAAGACCGTTGGAATTCCATTTTCTCTCATAAAGAATTAAGCCATCATCCATACTAAGGACCCTTTTAAATCGACCATTGTCATGATACTCAAATCTCGCAATTTCATTATCTTTTTTATAATATGATTCACGTTTGATCACATCAGATAATGAATAAATCTGCATAATTCCATGTAGCATCCCATCTTTATATGTAGATAGAGATGCAGGCGAACCATTTGAGAACCACCGCTTAATCTGCCCATGATACTTATTTGATAAGTAAGTACCTACTTCTTCTTTATTCCCATTTGGTGACCAAATCTCATAATCACCCATTTTATCATCAGAATTATATGTGGTTTTACTTTTTATTTGTCCAGAGTCATAATATGTCAATAATTCTCCATTAAGCTTATTAAAGCTATAATCAGCCGATCGCTTTAATTGACCATTAGCATAATAAACCATTAAAGATCCATTCAATAATCCATTAGAGAATGTTTTAATTGAGTCTATTTGCTCGATTTCAGACCACCATTCCCATTGACCATGCGGTTTCCCTGATAGAAACTCACCGATGACTGACTTAGAACCATTGTCATGCCATACTTTATAAGACCCATCTAAAACGCCATTGTTATAATTGACTAAAGAATCTAAATGATCTGCTGAATGTTGCCATTTCCACAGTCCATCCTGAAGATCATTCTTAAATGATCCTGATTGAACTAATTCTGTATTATTCCAGACATTAAACTTACCTGATTTAATACCGCGATTATAATTCATTAACCTTGATTTTGAACCGTTCTCTAATCTCCAGACCCATTGATTATGAGGTATATCATCTAAATATGATCCGTTAACCTTTTTTCTACCACCAGGATAATATTCAACAAATTTTCCATTGAGTTTTCCGTTTATATAATTCTGTCGAATAATTAATTCTCCACTAATAAAAATTTCGCTTTTACCATTAAATAATCCATCTTTGAAGGTATGTATAGAATCAGTTGTACCAATTTCATCATTCCAAACCCATTTGCCTATTTTCTTCCCTGAATGATATTCACCTTTTGATCCAATTCTCCCATTCGGATGGTATTGAATAAAGTCTCCATGCATCTTTCCATTAGAAAAAAGAACCTCCGAAAAGGTCTGCCCATTAGTGTAATAATCAATTCGTTTGATGACTATGGCTGAGCTCCCTCTCTCTTTTACCCATTCAACTGTTTTTTTCTCATTATTTGGATAGCGATCTATCACGCGGACAGTTGGTGGTGCGCACGCTGATAGAATCAGTAGGCATAAATATACTATGTTACGAGTAACCATGCCCAAAATTACTATTGATTATCAATAGTAAAAATCCTGAAATCAATTTTAGATATGTTGCCAAATAATGTCCTAAATTCGCGTGCTATAGAAAAATATATACAGGATTATTTAAATGATTGCGGCCATTTTAAAAGAAAATATTCAAGGGGAAAACCGTGTAGCAGCTACTCCTAAAACCGTTAAGGAATTAATTGATAATGGTCTACAATTAAGAGTTCAGTCTGCTGCTGGTGAAACTTCTTTTCATTCAGATCAAGCATATAAGGATGCAGGCGCAGAAATAACTCCTGATGTTACTTCTACCCTAAATGGTGCTAATATTGTATTAAAAGTATCACCTCTTACATTAGATGAAGTTGATGCACTAGATGAAGGGAGCATTTATGTTTCACTTCTCCAAACTACCAAAGAGATAGATCTCGTAAAAAAATTAACTGCGAAAAAAGTGACTGGATTTTCAATGCACTTGATTCCTAGAACAACTTTGGCCCAAAGCATGGACGCATTAAGCTCTCAAGCAAATATTGCTGGTTACAAATCTGTTCTAGTTGGTGCGGCTCATTTAGCCGTTTATATGCCTTTACTTATGACTGCAGCAGGCACGATTCCACCTGCCAAAGTCCTTATTATTGGCGCCGGAGTGGCTGGACTGCAAG
>CAYRYZ010000030.1:16073-18924 GCA_964428745.1 uncultured bacterium
ACGATTCCACCTGCCAAAGTCCTTATTATTGGCGCCGGAGTGGCTGGACTGCAAGCGATTGCGACTGCTAATAGATTAGGTGCTCAAGTTGAAGCCTTTGATGTCCGGCCTGAAGTAAAAGAACAAGTGGAATCATTGGGAGCAAAATTTGTTGAAATTGAATCACAAGATAACGAGGGTGTTGGAGATGGTGGCTATGCTAAGGAAACATCCTATGATTATAAAAAGCAACAAGAATTGAAAATTAAAGAACGTACTGCAAAATCCGATTTAGTAATCACAACAGCGCTGATTCCAGGTAAACCTGCACCAGTTTTAATTAATAAAGATATGGTTGAAAACATGAAAAGAGGGTCAGTGATTGTAGATTTGGCTTCTGAAAATGGAGGCAATTGTGAATTGACACAAAAAGATAAGGTGGTTAATCATAATGGCGTTATCATTGATGGTACTTCAAATTTCCCCGCTACAATGCAAGTTCACGCTTCTCAACTATATGCTAGAAATGTATCATCATTTGTCAATTATATGATTAAAGAAGGTGAGCTAAATTTAGATCTTGAAGATGAAATTATAGCCGGTGCAATGTTTACGCATAAGGGTGAAATTACTCATCAACCAACTAATGAATTAGCATCAAATACTTAAGGTAATATTATGGATATGATCAATATTCTAACTGTATTTATTCTCGCAATCTTTGTTGGAAATGAAATTATAACTAAAGTTCCTCCAACATTACACACACCGCTTATGTCTGGATCTAATGCTATTTCTGGCATTGCTATTGTGGGTGCTATTATTGCAACAAAACTAGGTGGAGAATTAGGCACTTGGCTAGGAATGATAGCAGTCATATTTGCCACAATTAATTGCGTTGGTGGATTTATGGTTACTAATCGAATGTTAAAAATGTTCAAGAGGAAGTAAAACCTTGGAATATACAAACCTCTCCTATGTAGCTGCTGCCGTCCTATTTATCATAGGAATAAAACGACTCGGTTCCCCAAAAACAGCGCAAAGTGGCAATACAATTGCATCGATTGGAATGCTTATTGCTATTATTGCAACTGTCGCATCATTCGACCTTTTAGACTTCAAATTAATTGCTATTGGAATGATTATTGGCTCAATTATTGGTGCAACTTTTGCGATTCGAGTTCAGATGACACAAATGCCTCAAATGGTTGCTATTTTCAATGGCTTTGGGGGCGGGGCATCTGCGCTAGTAGCCGCTTCAGAATTCTTTACTAAACATGGCACTGCTGATCTGAATACATTTATTTCTGGAACGATTATATTATCCGTTTTTATAGGCACACTAACCTTCTCAGGTAGCTTTATTGCTTTTGGGAAGCTCCAAGGATTTGTTAGTGGTAAACCCGTTGTTTTTACAGGTCTACAAATCCTTAATTCTCTTATGGTAATATCAATACTGTTGATGGGTACTTTTATAACTCTTGGAGTTAATCAAGATCTGAATTTATTCTATGGAATAGTTGTTTTGGCGATACTGTTAGGCATTACCCTTACAATTCCAATTGGCGGAGCAGATATGCCGGTAGTAATATCTTTATTAAACTCTTATTCTGGTATTGCTGCCTCTGCAACGGGATTTGTGCTAATGAATAACGGTCTTATCATTTCTGGCGCTCTCGTAGGGGCATCTGGACTTATTTTAACTAATATAATGTGTAAAGGCATGAACCGATCTCTGGCTAATGTGATTTTTGGTGCAGTTGGACTTGAACAAGAAACTTCGAGTACTGATGGAAAACAAATTAATGTCAAATCTTCTACTACAGATGAGGCAGCGATGATTTTGGATGCAGCAGATAAGGTAATTATTGTACCTGGTTACGGTTTAGCTGTCGCACAGGCCCAACATGCTGCACGTGAGGTTGCAGAACAATTAGAATTAATGGGGAAAACTGTCCTGTATGCTATTCATCCCGTAGCTGGTCGTATGCCTGGCCATATGAATGTTTTGCTAGCTGAGGCAAACGTACCTTACGATAAATTGAAAGATCTAGGTGACATCAATCCCGAGTTCGAAGATTGTGATGTGGCTATTATACTTGGCGCAAATGATGTTGTGAATCCGGCAGCTCGACATGATACCTCAAGCCCTATATATGGAATGCCAATCCTAGATGTAGATAAATCAAGAACGGTTATTGTTAATAAAAGAACAATGAATCCTGGATTTGCAGGTATTCAAAACGAGTTATTTGGTTTTGAAAATACTTTGATGGTTTTTGGTGATGCTAAAGAAATGCTCACTACACTTTATAAAGATCTTAAAGAATTATAATTTCTATTGTATGCCTCGCGTATTGATAAATATGCTAATGATGACCACTATGCTTACAACGTTAGCTGTATGTCAAAATAAAGGAAGTGTTATTATGTCAGAAAAAAAACTAGAAAGTGCGATACTTGGCGGTGGTTGTTTTTGGTGTGTCGAAGCTGTATTTGAGCGCGTTGAAGGAGTTAAAGATGTTATCTCAGGTTATGCAGGAGGACATAAAACAAATCCAACTTATAAAGATGTCACGGGCGGTCAGACTGGTCACGCAGAAGTATGTGAAATTATGTTTGATCCAGATAAAATTTCATATGATGAGATTTTAAATATTTTCTGGGAAGCCCATGACCCAACAACACTAAATCGTCAAGGGAATGACCGCGGAACACAATACCGATCCGCAATCTATTACCAAGGAGATAAACAAAAGCTTTCTGTAGAAAAATCTATTAATAAAGCTGAGGAACTATTCGATGATCCTATTACTACAGAGGTAAAAGAATTAGATAGGTTTTATAAAGCAGAAGGATATCACCAAGACTA
>CAYRYZ010000031.1:0-17379 GCA_964428745.1 uncultured bacterium
AGTCGGCGACAAAATGTAATTGATGAAACAGCAAAAGAATTAAGCAAACATGGAGGGAAGGTTTTAGCTATTTCCTGCGATGTGCGAGACCCTGATCAAGTCGAATCAATGGTTACAGAAACTGTTTCCAAATTTGGAAAGATTGATATTTTACTCAATAATGCTGCAGGCAATTTTATTAGTCCTACTGAAAACTTAAGTTCAAATGCATTTAAGACCGTTGTGGATATTGTGTTAAACGGCACCTTTCATTGTACTCAGGCAGTTGGCAAAGTGATGCGAAAAAATAAGGCTGGAGTAATATTGAATATTGTTACAACCTATGCTTCCACTGGCTCCGGTTATGTGGTTCCTTCTGCTTGCGCTAAAGCAGGTGTTTTGGCTATGACTCGTTCTTTAGCAGTAGAGTGGGCCAAATACGGAATTCGAACGGTTGCAATAGCACCAGGACCCTTCCCAACAAAAGGTGCATGGTCGCGTTTAGCGCCACCGGGCTTAGGTATCGAGAAGAAAATGAAAAATCGTATTCCGTTAAAACGCGTAGGCGAACACATTGAGTTAGCAAATCTTGCAACCTATTTGATTAGTGATCAGGCGGCTTATATTAATGGTGAAGTTGTGACGATTGATGGAGGTGAATGGTTAAAAGGAGCTGGAGAGATGAATGAACTAGAGAGAATTCCAAAGGCTGCTTGGAAACTTATGCAAATGAAACGAAAGAAGAAAAAATAAGCCTACTGTTGAAACTCTACAATCCAGCGCGTAACTAGCTCACCCGTTGACATATATAATATTGTAGCAAAAACAAATGCAATCCCCAGTAAAGCAAATGGGGTTGTACGAACAGCATGTGAATATTTATTAGAGCCATGAATTCTATAGTGCCAGAATCTAAGGGCGGTGATTGTTAAATATGAGAGACCTAATCCAACTATAAAGTAACCCACAAGGATGTATTGATCCGTGTTTGTTAAGTTATAGAGCCATTTCCCAAATTTCAAATGTGATCCATTATCATTGCTGCTCCAAATACGCCACCGGAGTCCCCGAGCTTATTCTTAATTATAGGGGTTCTCACAACTTCGCTGAATGATTCTTTATAGGTAGCTTTCATACCTTCAGTATATAATAGGTCTACTTTTGAAAGACCACCTCCCAAAACAATTGCATCGGGGTCAAGGATATCAATTATATTGGATAAGGCACGACCAAAGTTGAGCATGAAATTTTCTTTCCATTCAGGATGGGATTCATACATTTTATTATCAATTACATCAGTAACTGAAGAAAATTTTCCTGTTAATTCTTTCCATTCATTTTCTAAGGCAGTCCCCGAAATATAAGATTCAGCACAACCTTGATTCCCACAATAGCATTCTCTTCCGTCTGGATAAAGTGTATGATGTCCCCATTCTCCGGCAATTCCATTTGCACCACGATGGATTCTCTTATTCATTACTATTCCTGCACCACAACCCGTTCCAAGAATAACACCAAATACGACATCATACTTTTTAGCTGCACCAATTGTAGCCTCAGCCAATGCAAAACAGTTTGCATCATTTTCCATTAAAACAGGTAACCCTAATGCATCTTCCATGTTTTTTTGGATTGGTTTACCTATTAAACAAACTGTGTTACTATTTTTAAGTAAACCGGTTGTTTGTTCAATTGTTCCTGGAGTGCAAATGCCAATAGGTCCATCAATATTTCCAATGCTGATCATTTCTTTTGTAAGGTCAATGATACGTTTAATGATAGCTTCGTATCCTTCATCTCTAAGAGTCGGAATCCGCTTTCGATCTATTACTTGGAATTGATCATCGATGATAATCGCTTCAATCTTTGTTCCACCTAAATCTATACCAATTCTGTTTGCCATTTGTTGATGTACCTAAATTATTTATATAATAAAATGTAGTCTAAAATTATATAGATGATATGTCTTGTAAAATAGATTTAAACTCAGATAATATAGCAGCTGTAGCTCCCCAAACTTTACATTTATCAAAATTATAGACAGGAACAATTGCATCATATCCGCGGATATTCCATTCCTCGTTTCTTAAGATGCTTTCGTCTAATAATTCAACAATCGATACAGAAAATAATTGATGAACTTCAACATCATGAACTTGAGTTAATGGTTTTTCTTTACACCATCCTAGAAATGGATGAACAATATATCCTGTAACAGGAATAAAAAAGGGCGTTAAGCTACCTAAGTTCATAATTGTATTGGGGTCTATACCTACTTCTTCTTTGGTTTCTCGAATAGCTGTTTGCTTTAGAGACTCATCATCTTCTTTGAGTCCTCCAGGTAATGAAATCTGACCTTTATGGTGCTCAACATCTTCTGTTCGTTTAGTTAAGAAAAATTCAATTTCATTCCCAGATGGAAATAGTAAAATTAGTACAGCTGCAGGTATTGCTGTTTCTTCAGTATTCGAAAAAGTTATTTCTGATTTTGTTTTGATTCTAGTAATCTGATGTGCATCATTTCCAGGAAGAGGTTTCTGCAGTCTTTCTTTAATCAGTGTAGCAAGCTCATTAATTTTGATTTGCATAGGTAGAAAAGTTATTTCATTTTATCAAATTATCCCTGAGTTTTGTGCCTTACCATGAAGTATAAACATATTATTTGGGACTGGAACGGGACCTTAATTGATGACCGGCGTTTTTGTATTGATATCATGAATGAAGTTTTAAAAAAGCGCCAGATGGAAACAATGACTGAAGAGTGGTTTCTAGATAATTTTTGCTTCCCAGTAAAAGACTATTATTTGAAACTAGGATTTAATTTTGAAAAAGAACCTTTTGATATCTCTGGTACGGAGTTTATTAATAAATACATGGAGCGATGTCATGAGCTTCAATTACATCAAGGAGCAACGGACGTATTAGAATATCTAAAAAACTTGGACGTTCCACAATCTTTACTGTCAGCCAGTAGTCAAGTAATGTTAAATCAAATTCTAATAAATCATGATCTTAACGATTATTTTACCACAATATTAGGCACTGATAACCATTATGCTTATGGCAAAGAAACGCTAACAATAGAATGGATCAAAAAATTAGAGCATGACCCCAAAGAGGTGTTATTTATTGGTGATACTATTCATGATAAGGATATAGCAGATAAAGTTGGATCCAAATGTCTGTTAATTTCAAAGGGTCACGTAAGTAAAGAACGATTAATAAAAACAGGAGCCCCAGTGTTTGAGAATATAATTTCAATTATTGATTGGATTATTGAGTCTAAGTAGTATTTTCAAATATTTATTGCAAACTATCTAAAAATACTATAATCTTCTTCGTTATTTATAAAGAGAAAAAATTCCAAAGTAATTACTAATTCGGAGGATTATTATGATAAGAAAGCTATCAAGTCTATTAATTATAGGTGTTTTGGGCATTAATACAGTGTTTGGAGCAGCAGATACTCTAAAAGTTGTGTGGAAAGGTGAGCCCGGTAATATAGAGAGCATAATTAAAGCAGATACAACATCAGATGGTAAACAAGCACATGATGTTTATCTATTAGAAGCAAACAAAATTTATTTGCAGTTAACAGAAATAAATGTTAACAGCAACATGAATATTACTGGTGCAGCTTATGCCGCTGGTGAGCATCCTGCGACAATTCAGCCAATGCCTGGAGCAGATGGTACGTCAGGTTTTACTAATTGGCCAAATGGTAACTTCCAAGTTTATGGTACCGGAACCAGATTAACTGTAGATAATGTAATATTAAATGGTGCTGCTCTTTCGCAGACATTTAATCTTGGATCAGTGGTTACTTCACGTGGTGATTTAAACCGTGTGCATTTAAATAATGTTGTTGCATCTCACTATGTAACATTTGTGCATTCAACATTCGGTACTTCCACTGACTTTTTATTCACTAACTCAATTGCAAAAGCATTTACAAATGGTCCTGGCGGTCAATACTTTGGTGGACTTACATGGGGTGGTGGATCATGGATGGGTACTATTGATACTTTAGTTATTGAAAATAGCACCATCAGTAATGTGATTGGTGAAGCGATTGTTATTTATAGCCAAGTTGATCACGGTTTGGTAAATCATAACACATTTGCAAATATTGTTATGGGAGCGATTTGGTATCGCGGTCAAAACAATATGACAGTGAAAAATAACCTTTTATACAATACCAAATCACACGGTCAATCTACTTATGATATTAGTGGTTGGGGTGTCTGGCATAAAGGTGGTGCAGGTCAGTTTAAGGTTATGCCTGAGTACACGCACGAAGATAGTGTTTCAAAAGTGGGTGCTGATGTAGTAAATCATATGGATCGAAACATTAATTATCACCATAATGTTTGGTGGCATTCTAAAGAGCTTACAGATTTTATGACAACTACCGAACCATGGTCTTGGGATGTTAGTACATCAACAATAGATACAACTGTTTCAGGTACGGATACAACCTATGATACGACTACTGTTGTGAAAGCTGTTGGTGATACTATGCTTGCTCTAGGGCTTCAAAGTGTAGGTATAGATGATTCTACAAAGTTAGCAATTGCACAAAATCGTGGTGTTGTAATTGATTCGGCTACCAATATTAATGCTAATCCAGGTATTAGATTAAATTCAGCTTATATTAAAACACAGCTTGCTCGGACATGGGATTTTAGAGATAATCTAAAAAGTGACACAAAACCCTTTGATACGGGCTGGTGGATGTATGAGCCTGATAATAGCTATATAAGTATTATGTGGCCTGTTGTAAATAGTTATTATGATATGAGTTATGATAAAACTTCTGCAGCAGGAACTGCTAGTGAAACTGGTGGATTAGTTGGTGATCCAAGATGGCACCCAAGAACTAATCTTTCAATCGATGAAGAACCAGCAATTGCTCCAGAGACCTTTACATTGAATCAGAACTATCCTAACCCATTTAATCCTACAACAACAATTGAGTTCTCGCTTAATACTGCGAGCGCTGTAAAGTTGACAGTGTATGATATTTTGGGACAGGAAGTTGTAACGTTAGTAAATAGTGATAAACCTATGGGTAGTCACACGGTACAATGGCGCGCTAACACAATGCCTTCAGGAATCTATTATTATAGATTAGAGGCTGATGGTATATCAAAAACACATAAAATGGTGTTAATGAAATAATTTCACTTATTTAAGTAAAATCTATTCTTAAGATTTTTATTAGAGTAATAATATTTCCTTAAGAATTAACGATACACTAGAGTAATATGGATGGGGCAAGAATAGTATTCTTGCCCCACTGTATTTTTAGACCAAATTATCTACTACAATGACTAATAAAATAAAATTAATTATATTATTCACATGTTCAATAATATTTGTTCTATACACAATTTTTTCAGAACGCTTAGGTAATGAAAATAGAAGAGAAATTTCATTTGATAATTTTATAAGTTCTCAGCCAGAAGAAATAAAGAACAATTATTTTACAATAGATGAAATTTGCGATTGTTATACAATTGCTTATGATTTACTTGATAGCGCAATTGATATAAGGAATAATTATAGCACATTTGAAGCATTTTCAAAAAATAGTGAATCCGTCAATACAGTTAACGACTTTAAAACAAAATTCCAGAACCTTCAGCTTCAGTGTGTCGAAACGTATAAAAGAGAAATGTTTGTTGATAG
The DNA here is from genome assembly GCA_964428745.1 of uncultured bacterium. Classification (GTDB taxonomy): domain Bacteria; phylum Fidelibacterota; class Marinisomatia; order Marinisomatales; family TCS55. The sequence goes on from CAYRYZ010000031.1 coordinate 5,671, forward strand.
GCCTTGTGGAAGTCAGGATAAAATAATAAGTAAAAGAAACAAACTAAATCAAATGGGAATAAAGATTTAATTAAGGTAATAAATTTATGAAAAATTTAAATCGGATCATTTTCTCAATTTTATTATTTGTTGGAATATTAAATGCGCAAATCATTGATATTTTAACCGCACCAAAATTTTCTATTTCAGGTAAGGTGGTTGATATAAAAGAAGGGACTCCACTTGTTGGCGCTAATGTGTACCTTGCAAGAACCAGTCATGGGACTGCCACTACTGAAGAGGGGCTCTATAATATTTCAGGAGTTAGAACAGGCTCCTATTTGGTTAAGGTGACCTATATTGGCTATACAATGTTTGAGGATTCAATTACTATAATTGATGAAGATCTATCGAAAGATTTTGCTTTGAGTTATACATCAATTCAAGGAGAAGAAGTAGTTGTCACTGGGCAAGCAAAAGGGCAAATGGATGCAATTAATAGACAATTAGCATCAAAATCTCTTAAGAATATTGTTTCATCCGATCGAATTCAAGAACTCCCAGATGCAAATGCAGCAGAATCTGTTGCACGTATACCCGGTGTAACAATTAAAAGAGAGGGAGGAGAGGGGAATAAAGTTGTTATTAGAGGTCTTTCCCCAAAGTACAATGCCATTACAGTTGATGGAACTCGACTAGCGTCTACAGATCCGGATGATAGAAGTACAGATTTAAGCATGATTTCACAATACATGTTAGATGGAATTGAACTTACTAAAGCCGGTACTCCTGACAATGACGGGGATGTTTTAGGGGGTACAGTTAATTTTATCTTGAAAAAAGCAAAACCAGGATTGCACGCAGATGTTATAGCACAAGGGATGCATAATGGACTTCGAGAAACCTATAATGATAACAAAATTGTTTTAGGTGTTGGCAATCGATTTTGGAAAGATCGCATTGGTATATTTGGTCAATTAGATTTTGAAAATAGAAATAGAGGTTCCAATGAGCTTGGAGCTTGGTATGCTAATCCAGGAGCAAAATTAGATTCAATTAATGCCCTTACACTAACAGGCATGAATATCTCTGATGTATTGCGACAAAATAAAAGAGAAAATAGCTTAATGGTTCTAGACTTTAATATACCAAAAACTAATATTCCAATTCCATTTGTTGGGTTTCAAATACCAACTCAAGGTAATATAAGTTATAGTTATTTGAATAGTTCCATTAGTAAAGATATCACAAATTATTCAGACTCTTTTAATTTGCCGATGAATAGAAAAGGTCACAGCTCGGGTACCAATGACAACCAAATTAATGTTACTACACAAACGTTCAAGTATAAACAATCTTTCTTCAATAGTTTACATTTTGATGCATATTTTTCTTCAAGTCGTTCCACAAATGATCGTCAGACTTATACTTTTAATTTTGACGAAACGATGGCTTATACTGTGCCCACAAATCGAATTAAAGGCGTAGATGGTATTTTTGATGTATTAAAAAATGATACAACGAACATGGCTTTGGAGAATTATTCATTTACTTATATAAGGAGTAATGAACTTGAGAAAACAAATGGAGTTAATCTTCAATATGATTTTAGAATAACTAAATTTTTATCAGGCAACATAAAGGTCGGAAACAAATTCCGAACAAAAACGAGGACATTTGATAGAAATTATGAATATGCACCCGTAGCAGCTGCAGCTGGATTAGTTGGACCGAGGGCTGCTTTAGTCAAGCAGTTTCCAAGAATTGGTGAAAATATGGGTCCTGATTCAAGGCGAATTCCAATATGGGCTTTTATGGATGATAGTTATGACTCTAGTAATTTTATGAAAGGTAGATATCCTTTAGGACCTGCTGCAGATATTGATTTTATGATGGAAATATTCAACTATTTTAGGGAAAATTATGGTCGATACTCACCAGGAGCCTCCACGATCGATGAGTATATCATGCATAGGATACATGAAACCAATACAATTCAAAATGACTATTCTGGCGAAGAAGATTACAGCGCAAATTATACTATGATAGATTTGGATATTTTTTCAATACTTAATATCATCTATGGTGAACGAACAGAAATAAACAAAACCACTTATGATTCTTGGAGAAGTTATAAAACACCTTTACCTCATTGGGTTTTTGCTGGTGATTCAGTTACGTGGGATAGAGAAAATGAATATTTTTTACCTGCGTTATTTGTAAAATTTAATCCTCTATCATGGTTAACACTTCGATACGCAAGTACCAAAACACTCACTAGACCAAATTATACTGATATAATTCCATACTGGGAAATTGATGGTCCAGGTTCTAGTGTTGATTACAGGACTGCTGACTTAACCCCAGGGGTTTCAGAAAATACTGATTACAGTGTTTCAGTAAATAATAATTACCTAGGGTTCTTTACTGTTACGTATTTTGAAAAAACAATTGCGAACCTTATCTATAACAGTGGTAGTCGGTACATCATTGATCCAAGAGAGTATGGGTTGCCATCAGGAACAAAAAATTATATCATGAGAAATTATACATTTAATAATCATTTCCCAGTATCACTTAAAGGGGTGGAATTTGATTGGCAAACAAGATTTTGGTATCTTCCAGGACCATTGCGGGGACTTGTGTTAAATGCAAATTATACTGTTACAGAGTCTGAGGTAAAGTATCCTCGTACAATCCTTGAATATGATCTTGATTGGAGTACTTTTCCTCCAACTTTGACTACCACAAATATTGACACTTTTTATACAGATAGATTGATCGATCAACCCAATGAAATTATTAATCTTTCAATTGGGTATGATTACAAAGGATTTTCGGGAAGGCTATCCATGCTTCACCAATCAAATATATTCGCAAGGACTGATTTTTGGCCAGAATTGCGTGTTAATACAGCCGATTATACAAGATGGGATTTATCAATAAAACAGGATTTACCTCTAGCTGGCTTATCAGTTTTCTTGAATGTAAATAATATTACTGAAGCAGTTGATGTAAATAGGTTTAAATATAATTCTCTCAGCTATGAACAACATTATGGAAGAACTGCTGACCTAGGATTTAAATACTCATTTTAGTTTAATAATTTTAACTAATTGAAAAAATATAGGTCAAAGCATATATATGCTTTGAAATAAATAAAGGTTTTAAATTACAAACATGAAAAAGATAATAATTATATCACTTATTTTTCTAACTAGTATGTCCTTTGCTCAGAGGGGCGGTCATGGCGGCGGCGGATGGAGTCAGCAAAGACAGACGGATCCTGCAAAAGTCCCAAAAATCGGGGTTGTTTATGGTACGGTTGTAGATTCTACTAGCGGTACTCCAATACCTTATGCCTCAGTATCGATTATCAATAACCGTAGTAATACCATCATGACGGGTGGGATCACGAATGAAGATGGAGAATTCCATATTAAAGAAATTGCAATAGGTCGCCATAAAATTGTTATCGAGTATATTGGATATAAAAAACAAGAATTAGGCCCCTATACCTTTATGCCTTACGGTGATAAAAAAGAATATAATCTTGATAAAATTGTTTTAAGTCAAACTACTTTACAAATGGCTGGTATTGATGTTGAAGGTGAGCGTCCTCTTTTTGTTCAAACTGCTGAAAAGAGAATTTTTAATGTAGAAAAAAATTCACTGACAACTGGAGGCAATGCTATCGATGCATTGCGACAAGTCCCAGGAGTTGAAGTTGACCCGGATGATAATATTAGTCTAAGAGGTAGTTCTAGAGTAAACCTTATGATTGATGGGAAGCCTTCTAGTATTGCTGGCGGCGATATAAAATCACTTCTTCAGAGTGTACCCGCTGCTAACATTGCAGATATTGAAGTTATGACGAACCCAGGTGCTAAGTATGATCCAGAAGGAATGGCTGGAATTATTAATATTGTTCTAAAAGAAAATAAATTTGCAGGTTTAAATGGGAATGTAAATACAGGAGGTGACTCTCAAGGTGGAAGCAATTTGTCAGGTCAGGTGAACTATCGTACAACAACATTTAATTCATTTATTAACTTAGGTATGAATGATCGCAAGCGAATTTCAGATGGTTCTAGTATTCGTACTATGCAATTCCCAGGATTTAAAAATACCCTAGATAAAACAAATGATTCAAAATCTGGTGGACCCAGTCTATTTGTAAAAACGGGCTTTGAATATTTTATTGACCCTTCACAATCACTAGGTGTATCCGCAACCATAAGTAATGGAAATCGAAATAATGAAAATAAGACTTATACCCTAGATAATGGGCCAGATGATAAAAAATATTGGCGCTATACTAATGGTGATGGTGATCGAAATGGATATGATTTAAACTTGAACTATGATAAGAAGTTTAAGAATCCTAAGCAAAAACTTACTTCTTATGTTAGATTTTCTGATGGGCTTAATGACGGTATTAATGAATACTACAATAATGATGATGGTGGGTTAAAATACGTAAACGATGACAGATCCAAAAATGGGCAAGACGGAACAAGTAAGAGCTATAATTTTAAGCTAGACTATAGTCATCCTTTTGATAATGGATCCAAATTAGAAGTTGGACTAAATAGCAAATCGACAGACCGAGGGGATATACAGATATCTGAACTTTTTGACGAAATAACTAAAGAATATGTTGCGGATAGAGCATTCAGTAACGAGTTTGAGTATAATGAAACCGTACACGCTGCTTATATACAATATGGTGGCAGTTTAGGCTTTATCGGTTATAACGCGGGTGGAAGATATGAAACAGTTGATATGATGTCAGAACTCAAAACAACTAATGAGTCTTTTAAAAATCCGTATTCAAGTTTTTATCCAAGTCTATCACTATCATTTGGTGCACCACAATTATTACAGATTCAAACTAGTTACTCAAAACGTGTTAATCGACCAAGATCTCGTATGTTAAATCCATTTAGCTCTCGTCAAGATAGTAAGAATATCAGAAAAGGTAATCCATTTTTGAAACCCGAGTATACCGATTCATATGAATTGAATTTTAGTCGCTTTTCCAAAGGAGTCTCATTGACTTTAGGAGGATATTACCGCCACACCACTGATAAAATGGAGCGTTATAAGACGGTGAGATCAGATGGCACATCTATAGCAACCTACGAGAATATTAATGAACTAGAATCTAAAGGTATTGAATACAGCGCGGTTGGTTCACTTGGGCGAAGATTAAGATTGATGTTTTCCGGGTCTTTTTATTGGGATGAGATTAACAGTGATTTATTTGGAAGCGATTATAATGATACAGCTCAAGGGCAACGCATGAGAGTTACAACCATGTGGAATATTACTCCTACAACTGAATTCATGTTTTTTATGTTTTATATGCCAGCAAGGGATATTGCAATTGGTAAAATGGATGCAATGACTTGGTCATCAATGTCAGTAAAAAAGAAATTGATGGATGAAAGATTGAATCTAACATTGAATATAGGCGATCCATTTGGACTTTCAGGATTTGGCTTTGAATCTTGGGGAGATATAGATGACGATGGTATACGAGATTGGTATCAAGATTCTGATCGCAATTGGAGTAGTCAGACAGTTCGATTAACTTTAGAATATCGTTTTGGCAAAATGGAAGACAGAAGCCGTTTTAGTCGTCAGAGAGGCGATAGAGACCAAGGGATGGATATGGACAGCGGCAATATGGAAATAGATTAATTGAATTAATTAGCTTTTCTTAATTGATAGGCTAATCCTTTTTCTTTTTTATTCTTATTTATATTCCTTTATAATCTATTACTTATGGAAAATAAAAAATGGATGATTTACGGAGCTAATGGCTATACTGGCAGATTAGTTGTTGCCGAAGCCATTAAGAGAGGGCTTAAACCTGTATTAGCTGGGCGCTCAACAGAGGTTGTTGCAATAGCAAGTAAAAATGGATTAGAATCAAAAATTTTCAAATTATCTTCTGTTGAAAAAGTTAAATCTCAAATTGCTGGATATGATGTAATTGCAAATTGCGCTGGACCCTTTTCTGCCACAGCTGAAATCATGATTCAGGCATGTTTAGAATCAAAAGTACATTATATTGATATTACGGGTGAAATCTCAGTTTATGATTATGCCAACAACCAAGATAATGCGGCTCTTTCATCTGGGATCGTGCTATGCCCTGGGGTTGGGTCTGATGTAATTCCTACTGATTGTTTAGCAGCATATTTAAAAGAGAAATGTCCTGATGCTACACATTTAACTATGGCATGGTTGACTAAAGGTTCTAGGCCTAGTAAAGGGACAGCCAAGACAGCAGTAGAGGGCCTTGCGTCTGGAGGTAAGATTAGAGAAGATGGAGTTATTAAAAAAGTCCCTCTTGCTCATAAGGAACGCGAAATTGATTTTGGCTTTGGACCAATTAATACTATGACAATACCTTGGGGGGATATTTTTACTGCTTATCATAGTACAGGCATACCCAATATTGAGTTTTATTTCGCACGTTCGCATCAGTCTGTTAAAAAATTACGCAGACAACGAATGTTTTTGGGTATTACAAAAATTGGCTGGGTAATGAAATTTATTAAGAATAGAATTGATAAAGTATGGAATCCTACTTCAGCAGAAGAACGTGCCAAAGCACAGTCTTTCTTTTGGGGTGAAGTAAAAAATAAAAAAGGAAAAACTGTAGTGGGTAGATTTAATTCGGCAGATGGATATAATGTTACCGCATGGGGAACTGTCGAAGTTGCTGAATATTTATTAGGTGACCATACTCATAAAGGTTACTACACGCCGAGCATTTTGATGGGAAAAGAATTAATTGAAAAGATGCCTGGATTTTCTGGCATCAAATTTGAAACGAATTAATGAAGATTGGTCTTATCCAACAAAAAGCCACTCAAGATATTGAATCCAATATTCAATTAGGTCTTAATAATTTGGATCAGGCTGCAGCCCAGGGTGCAGAACTAGTCGTATTTGCTGAACTTGCTTTTACACCATTTTACCCACAATATTTAGCTGATGGAGATATTTCGCATTTAGCAGAGACGGTTCCCGGACCCATTACTGAAAAATTTATATTAAAAGCCAAAGAACATAGAATGGTTATAGTGCTCAATCTTTTCGAATTAGATAATGGGAAAACATATGATTCATCTCCTGTAATTAATTCTGATGGGAATTTGCTAGGTAGCACGAGGATGGTACATGTGGCAGATTACGAATGTTTTTATGAAAAAAGTTATTATGCTGAAGGGGATCATGGGGCCCCGATATATGACACATCTGTTGGCAAAATAGGCGTCGCAATTTGTTATGATCGACATTACCCTGAATTTATGCGAAGCCTCGGGGTCAATGGAGCAGAAGTTGTTGTCATACCACAAGCCGGAACCGTAGGAGAGTGGCCGGATGGATTATATGAAGCTGAGCTTCAAGTTGCTTCCTTTCAAAATGGTTATTATTGCGCATTGGCAAACCGAGTTGGAAAAGAAGATCAGCTTGAGTTTGCTGGTGAGTCATTTATAACAAATCCTGGAGGTAAAGTTGTTGCAAGATCTCCTTCAGGAGTTGATGACATACTTATTTATGATATGGATCTTAGGGAGGTACAAAAATCTCCTGCCAGAACGATGTTTTTTAGAGATAGACGTCCTGATATATATCCACTAGATTAATAGTAATCATGAAAAAAGAAATATTATATAACAAAAAAAGCAGAGAGGAACTCCAAGCAGAGTTGCAGGATGAAACCTTTATTAGAAAAACCTTTTCGTTCTATAGGTATATTAATATTGCTCAGCCTGAGGTATTAAGGAATGAGCTTTATAGATCGTGGTCAAATCTCAATATTTTCGGAAGGATTTATATCTCTACTGAGGGCATTAATGCTCAGGGAAGTTGCCCAGAAAAAAATTGGGATGAACTAATAGAGAATTTGGATTCTAATGATACACTAAAAGAAATGCCACTTAAAATTGCTATTGAGGATGGAGAATCATTCTATAAACTAAAAATCAAAGTAAAAGATGAAATTGTAGCATATAATGTTGGTGATGAAGAATATAATATGAACGAAGTCGGAGATCATCTGAGCGCTGAAGAGTTCAACAAAAAGATGGCTCAAGATAATACGCTTGTGGTAGATATGCGAAATTACTATGAAAGTGAAGTAGGTCGATTTGAAAATGCAATTATTCCAGATGTAGATACTTCACGAGAACTTTTACCAGAAGTCAGGAAGCTATTAAAGGGACATGAGGATGATGAAGTGCTCCTATATTGTACGGGAGGCATTCGTTGTGAAAAAGCAAGTTCCTATTTAATTCATAGTGGGTTTAAATATGTCAATCAACTTCATGGTGGTATTATTCAATATGCACATGATGTAAAAACTAAAGGATTAACATCAAAATTTATTGGGAAAAATTTCGTTTTTGATGCTAGAATGGGTGAACGTGTGACGAATGATATAATTGGTAAATGTCATCAGTGTGGTAACCCTGCAGATCGGCATTTGGATTGCGGAAATGACGCATGTCACATTTTGTTTATTCAGTGTGATGATTGCAATGTAACATATAGTGGGTGTTGTTCAAAAGAATGTGAAGCTTTTGCTAAATTACCTATTGAAGAACAACGTTTACTTAGAAAAGACCCAGATAAAATTGTCTCAAACGCACGGTATGCTAGTCGTATAAAACCAAAGCTAACTGAGATCCGTCAATCGTAACGAATATACCAGAAAGGTCTGGAGTAATACTGACTTACAGATCTTCCTACAATTGCTGTATAAATCCATCCTGCTAACCATACTGAAACCAATATGGGAAAAACAATATTTAGTAGAATGGAAAAAACACCCAATACAAATGCTAAAGCAAATGGCATAATTACTGAAATACTGATATAAGGATGTTTAAGCATGAATTCTTGAAATTTATTCATTATTATTCCTTTTTATTTATAGATGTGCAAGAACTATGCAATTAACGATTTACTGCCAAATTTGTTTCATATTCTGACGACTTGGCATAAGAGTGAATATTATTTAATAATAAATAACCTTCATTTTGATTGATCTGCAATTTACTTTAACTACCCTATTAATGAACTCGTTTTGAGGAGGATGATAATGAAAAACCATATTATTGTGTATATTGTATTAACTATTTTTATCAGTGGGTGCGGTAACTCTCCTACAGTTAAAACTGACGATCCAAAAATTGATCAGATTTCTACTTTTGATATATCACTAGACAAAAAAATTCAAACTCAATTGGAATCTCAATTTGATAATGTTTTGGAACCACAAAATTTGAATGATTGGATGAAACACATGTCTTCAAAGCCTCACAATGTAGGCTCTCCTTGGAGCAAACAAAATGCAGAGTTTATTGCAGATAAATTCAAATCGTGGGGATATGATACAAAAATTGAAACTTTTGAAGTTATGGTTCCTTTCCCTAAGATAAGAAAATTAGAAATGGTATCTCCAAAAAGAGTATCATTTCAACTGAAAGAACCAGTACTTAAAGAGGATGCAACTTCTGGTATTACAAAAGACGTCCTCCCTGGATACAATGCTTTTTCAGCTGATGGTAATGTAACAGCTGAATTAGTCTTTGTTAACTATGGAATTCCTGGAGACTATAAAGAATTAGCTCGATTAGGAATAGATGTGAAGGGCAAAATCGTATTGGCTAAGTATGGTGGTTCATGGAGAGGAATAAAACCTAAAGTCGCTTATGAAAATGGAGCAATTGGATGTATTATTTATTCTGATCCCAAAGATGATGGCTATGTTCAAGGAGACGTTTATCCTGATGGGCCATATAGAATGGAACACGGAATTCAACGAGGATCTGTATTAGATATGCCAATGTACCCAGGTGACCCATTAACTCCAGGATACGGAGCAACTAAAGATGCTAAACGTTTAGATATAGCTGATGCTCCTACAATTATGAAAATCCCAGTGATGCCTATTTCTTATGGTGATGCTTTACCATTGCTAAAAGAATTGGGTGGACCCGTTGCACCAACAGCTTGGAGGGGAGGCCTGCCTTTAACTTACCACGTTGGTCCAGGACCTGTTAAAGTTAATCTACATCTTGAGTTCGAATGGAAATTACGTACAGCTTATAATCCAATTGGTCGTATGGAAGGTTCTGTGTACCCGGATGAATGGATTATGAGAGGAAACCACCACGATGGTTGGGCTCAGGGAGCCGCAGATCCTATTAGTGGAATGGTTTCATTAATGGAAGAGGCTAGAGCAGTAAGTGAACTAGTTAAGACGGGATGGCAACCAAAACGGACTTTGATCTATGCAGGTTGGGATGCTGAAGAACCAGCTTTATTAGGATCAACTGAATGGGTTGAGTTTCATCGGGATGAAATAAGGGAAAAGATGATATCATATATCAATACCGATGGTACAGGAGTTGGATTTTTGGGTGTAGGAGGCTCTCATGCTCTTGAAAAATTTGTCAATGAAATATCGAAGGATGTAAAAGACCCAGTACAGGATGTAACTCTTCAAGATCGAATTCGAGCGCGGCTTCGTGTAAGTGGAAATAAGGATGCTGAACGCCCTGACCTAAGGATTTATGCTTTAGGAGCAGGATCTGATTACACGGCATATATCCATCATGCAGGAGTTCCATCACTAAATGTTGGCTTTGGCGGTGAGAGTGGCGGAGGATCTTATCATTCTATTTTTGATTCCTATGATCATTATACTCGATTTAGTGATGGAGATTTTAAGTATGGTGTTACTTTATCAAAAGTTACAGGACGCTTAGTGCTTCGATTATCTGAATCTGATATTCTACCTTTTCGATTCGTCAATATGGTTGATAATATTGGAACATATATTGAAAGCAATAAAAAATTTGCTGAGAAAGTGACCAAAGAAACAAAAAGACAAAATAAATTGTTAGATCAAAATGCATATACAATTGCTGGAAACCCAAAAAAAACATATTTGCCACCAAAACGTTTAGATGTAGTGCCTGATTTTGATTTTGCACCTCTGGATGCAGCCTACTCAAGATTAAAAGCTAGCGCATGGAACTATGAAAAGGCCTTAAATAGATTTAAGAAAGGCTCTCTTTCAGCAGAGAAGAAAGCTCAAATTAATTCTCTATTAAAAAATGTTGAGCAATCAATGCTACGCGAAAATGGTTTGCCTAGAAGAGATTGGTTTAAACATATGATTTATGCTCCAGGATTTTATACAGGATATGGAGTGAAAACATTGCCCGGGATACGTGAAGGATTAGAAGAAAGGAATTGGGATGAAGTCAATTTATTTATTAGTGAAGTTGCTAAGGCACTAGATCGAGCAGCCGCTACAATAAATAATGCCACAAAAATTCTGAGTGGTAATTAATTATATATGGTTCACTTTTTTCTCTATTTACTGGGTCCCTCATTAGTTGTTAGTCAATTCCTCTCATTAACATCTTTAGATAGTGGTGTAAGTGCATCTTTCCGAGGATTATCAGTAGTAAATAATAGTGTGGTTTGGGTGAGTGGTACAGGAGGTACAGTATTGCGTACCATAGACAATGGAGAAAATTGGAAAAATGTATCTGTTCCTGAAATGGAAAATACTGATTTCAGAGATATCCATGGCTTCAATAAGAATATTGCTATTGTGATGGGAATAGATAGCCCCGCTCGTTTTTTTAAGACTATTGATGGTGGAAAGTCTTGGGACCTTGTTCATTTTGA